>CACNCW010000019.1 GCA_902619055.1 uncultured Alphaproteobacteria bacterium | reverse complement strand
GACTTCATCAATAACTTTTGCTATTTCTTCTTGATCTGTAACTTGTTGTAAGCCTTTTTCATCTACAATTTGTCTAGCTGTTTTTCCTGAAGAAAACATATCTTCCAATACATCCTTTGCAATTTTGCCTGAAATTTCATTTGTAGAAATTAACTTTATAAGTTGTCCTAAGTTTTCAGGTGATACTGGAGAGTTATTTAAATCTTGATTATTTTTGTTTAATAATGAAAATAATTCAGATGTAATCCAATTTACAACTATTTTTGCATGATTTTTTAATTCTGAATCTGAATTAATTGTTTCATTAAAATAATCAGATGTTTGTTTCTCTGCAGTTAATACTGAGGCATCATAATTAGACAATTTGAAAGTCTCAATAAATTTATTCTTAAGCTCATCTGGAAGCTCTGGTATTGATGATTTGATTTTTCCTATTTCTTCTTTAGAAATTTCTAGTGGTAATAAATCTGGATCAGGAAAATATCTATAGTCATGAGCTTCTTCTTTATTTCTCATTGGTCTAGTTTTGCCAGTAGATGTATTAAAGAGCATTGTGTTTTGTTCAATAGAACCGCCAGACTCTAATATTTCTATTTGTCGTTTTGCTTCATAATTAATAGCTTGTTTGATAAATTTTATAGAATTTAAGTTTTTTATTTCACAACGAGTTCCATATTCATCACCTGGTTTTCTTACTGAAATATTTACATCAGCTCTTAATGAGCCCTCTTGCATATTTCCATCGCATGTATCTAAATACATTAAAATTGATCTGATTTTGGATATATACATTCCAGCTTCGTCAGGTGTTCTAATATCTGGCTCACTAACGATTTCCATTAAAGCTACACCAGATCTATTAAGATCAACATATGTTTTTGAAGGATTTTGATCGTGTAAACTTTTACCGGCATCTTGTTCTAAATGTAATCTTACAATTCTAATATCTTTTGATGTACCGTCTTTAAAATCAATTGTAACTTTACCTTCTCCAACAATTGGATATTTATATTGGCTAATTTGATATCCTTGAGGAAGATCAGCATAAAAGTAATTTTTTCTGTCAAAGACTGAATAATTATTAATTTTAGCGTTTAAACCAACTCCAGTTTTTACTGCCTGTTCTACACAGTACTTATTAATTACTGGCAACATTCCTGGCATAGCAGCATCAACTAAAGATACTTGACTATTTGGTGAAGAGCCAAATTTTGTTGATGATGAAGAAAATAATTTGGAATTTGATTTTACTTGAGCATGAATTTCAAGACCGATTACCATTTCCCAATCGTGCTTTTCACCTTTTATTAAATTATTCATATGATCTTTCTAGAGATACAGCGGCATTAAAAACTTGTTGTTCATCAAAGTGTTTTCCTAATATTTGAATACCTAGTGGTAAATTATTTTTATCTTTCCCAAAGGGAATGGAAATACCTGGTAGGCCAGCTAAAGAAGCAGGAACTGTAAACACATCATTTAAATACATTTTGATAGGATCATTTTGTTTTTCATTTAAGGGAAATGCAGCACTTGGTGCAGTAGGAGTAACTATAAAATCACATTCTTTAAAAGCTTTATTAAAATCATCAGCAATTAATTTTCTTACTTTTTGTGCCTTAAGATAATATGCATCATAATAGCCTGCAGATAATACGTATGTTCCTATTAAAATTCTTCTTTTTACTTCTCTTCCAAAACCTTGAGCTCTTGTATTTTCATACATTTCATCAAGAGAATCAATTTCATCAGATCTAAAACCATATTTTACTCCATCATAACGAGCTAAATTTGAGGAAGCTTCAGCAGGAGCAATAATATAATAAGTAGGAAGTGCATATTTAGTATGAGGAAGTGAAATATTTTTAATTTTAACACCTTTTTTTTCTAAAACCTTGATAGCATCTTCCCATATCTGACTTATTTCCATTGGTGTACCATCAATAGAATACTCTTTTGGTATACCAACAGTTTTCCCATTTAGATCATCATCTAAATTTTCAAAATAATTTGGAATATCTACTTTAGCACTTGTACTGTCTCTTTGATCAAACCCAGCGATTGATTGTAATAATATTGATGCATCTTCAACATTATGAGAAAAAATTCCTGCTTGATCCAAACTAGATGCAAATGCAGCTATACCCCATCGAGAACATAAACCATATGTTGGTTTGATACCCACAACACCACAAAAGCTAGCTGGTTGTCTTATTGATCCACCTGTATCTGTTCCAGTTGCCCCTAAACATAAATCTGCTGCAACTGCGGCTGCGGAACCACCAGAAGATCCACCAGGAGCTAAAGGCTCATTTTCTTGTGATAGGGGATTAATTGTATTTCCAAAAAAACTTGTATTAGTAGCTGAGCCCATAGCAAACTCATCTAGATTTGTTTTACCAACAAAAATAGATCCTTCATCTAATAATTTTTGAGTAACAAATGATTCATAAGTTGGATTAAAATTTTCTAAAATCTTTGAAGCTGCAGTTGTAGGCATACTTTTAGTACAAAATAGATCCTTGATTGCAATCGGAATACCTTTTAATTTTTTTGATGAATTATCTTTCTCTAAGTTATCTATCTGCTTTAAAACATTCTCTTCACTAAAATGAATAAAAACATTTAAGTTTTCATTTTCCTTAATTCTTTTTAAATAATCCTGATTTAATTCTCTTATTGATATTTTTTTTGTATCGAGATCTTTTAACGTTTGTTTCAAAGATGATTTAGACATTATTCTACCACCTTTGGTACTGCAAAAAAACCTTCGAGCTTATCAGGAGCATTTTCAAGAATTTCCTCACTAGAATTAGTATCATTAGATACATCTTCTCTTTTAGGTAAAATTGATGATGATATGTTACTTAACGGTTCTACATTTTCAGTATTTACTTCATTTAACTGCTCTACCCAGTCTAAAATGGAATTAAGATCCTTAATATAATCTTCAGATTCTTTATCATCTAACTTTATTCTAGATAGACGAGCAATTTTATTTATTGTATTTTTATCAATCTTCAATTTATGAGCTCCATTATATGAATGATCAAAATAATTTAATCGATGGCCTTAATACATCACAAATACTTGTAGGTCTAGACCTAGGAACTAAAACGATTGGCGTTGCAGTAAGCGATAGATCAAAAATAATCGCTACACCTCTTTCAATTATCCAAAGAAAAGGAACTAATAAAGATTTAATTCTCATGAAAGATATTTTGAAAGAGTATGAAATTGGTGGATTTATTCTTGGTCTGCCGATTAGCCTGGATAATAGTGAAAACAAAC
This sequence comes from uncultured Alphaproteobacteria bacterium, assembly GCA_902619055.1. The sequence goes on along the minus strand of CACNCW010000019.1, from coordinate 13,380 downwards.
AAAGCCAATTAGTAAGAGATTTTAATATTAATCTTCAAACCTTTTTTAAAAAACCTACAGCTCTTTGGGATGAAAGATTTTCATCAGATGTAATCTTTAAAGAAATGAGAAAAGCCGATTTAAGTAAAACAAAGATAAAAAGTAAACTTGATCAACAATCAGCTGCTTATATCTTACAAGGATATTTAGATAGATATAGAAATCATTAATAAATTAGTTTACACATACTTACACATTATTGACACATATGAATTCAAAGTTACTTAAATCAGGGCACATAAAATTATATAAAAGAGAAAATTCAAAATATTGGCAAATGAAAGTGAAATTGCCAAAATTAAAAGCGATCAGGTCATCTACAGGTTCAAAAATTCTTAAAGATGCAGAAAAAATAGCTTTAAAATATTATTCATCAATTTCTTCAAAAACAAATATAAAATTAAGAACAAAAAATATTTTTAAAAAAATTCATTTAGTAGAAACAGCTGATTTAACCAAGAAAGAAATTGAGCACATCTTAGATGAATCTAAAAAATATATAGCTTTTAATAAAAGGAAAATTAAAAAAATTAATGTTCTAGAAGGAAGAACAATATTTAATCTTTTTTTTGAAGATTCAACAAGAACAAGAACAAGTTTTGAAGTTGCTGCTAAAAGACTAGGAGCAGATCTCATTAATGTAGTGGTAAAAGATAGTTCTATTAACAAAGGTGAGACCTTACTCGATACTATGACTACTATTAATTCAATGAATCCTGATGTTTTAATTGTCAGACATCCAGAGGAAGGAATTAGTAAAAAAATTTCAGAAACAGTAGATGCGTCTGTAATTAACGCTGGTGATGGTAGTCATGAGCATCCCACACAAGCGTTATTAGATGCACTTACTATTAAAAATAAATTTGAAAATTTTGCAAAATTAAAAATTGCTATTTGCGGGGATATTTTACATAGCCGTGTTGCTCGATCAAACATAATCATACTATCAAAGTTAGGTGCAAAAATAAATGTTATTGGGCCTAAAGAATGGTTACCAAAAAGTTTAAATAAACTACCTGTGAATGTTTATACGGAAATGAAAAAGGGATTACAAAATTGTGATATTGTTATGATGCTACGTATTCAAAAAGAAAGAATAGTTGGGAAAATAATGCCAAATCAAAAGACTTATTTTAAAAAGTATGGATTAGATTACAATAAACTTAAATATGCAAAAAAAAATGCTTTCGTTATGCATCCAGGCCCAATGAACCGTGGTGTAGAAATAGACTCGAAACTTGCCGATGACGTCACGAGAAGCTTAATACAAGAACAGGTCGCTATGGGTGTTGCAGTACGAATGGCATGCTTAGACTTAATTATTAAAAACAGAGATGACTTTAGTAAGTAGTTTGTCATTAATCATATTGTTTTATGTAATAGGATCATTACCCTTTGCATTGATTTTTACAAAATTATTTGGCTTGGGAGATATTAGAAAGGTTGGTTCTGGAAATGTAGGTGCAACAAATGTTTTAAGAACAGGAAATAAATTTGTAGCATTCATTGTTCTTTGTTTTGATATTTTTAAAGGATTTCTTCCATTCCTCATTTTACAAATGTATTTTCAAGATATTTCTTTATTGAATAAAATACTTCTCTGTCACTTTGCCATATTAGGTCACATCTATCCTGTCTGGTTGAAATTTAAAGGTGGAAAAGGTGTTGCAACGTATATTGGTTTCTTATTTGGTCTTAATCCCTACATTGCACTTTTATTTTTATTAGTATGGCTTGTTACTGCTTTTGTAAGTAAATACTCTTCTCTTGGATCTTTAATTGGAATTTTAGTAGCTCCATCTTATTATATTTTTATTAATTTTAATTTTTATATTCTAATTTTCTTTATTTATTTAACTTTAGTTATTTATCTTAAACACACAGAAAACATTAAAAGACTCGTAAACAAAACTGAAAGTAAAATTAAATTATCCAAGTAAAAATATACTTTTTTTTAAAATTTCTTGACGAATTATCTTTAAACTGAAATTTGGGGCCAAAATTTATGAATGTATTAATTGTTGAATCACCATCAAAGGCAAAGTCTATTAATAAATATTTAGGCTCTAACTTCAAAGTTCTCGCAAGCGTCGGGCATGTCCGAGATTTATCAGCAAAAAATGATGCGATAGATACTGAAAATGATTTCCAAATGAAATGGGAAACCAGTGATCGTGGAAAAAAAGTTATAAAAGAAATAACAGATGCAGCAAAAAAATCTGAAAATTTATATCTAGCCACTGACCCCGACCGTGAAGGTGAAGCCATAGCTTGGCATGTAGAAAAACTACTTAGAGATAATTCATCACTTTCAAAATTAAATATTCACCGAGTTACATTCAATGAAATTACAAAAAATGCAGTTCTTGATAGTCTTAAAGAACCAAGAGAAATAGATGAAAATTTAGTAAATGCTTACCTTGCAAGAAGAGCATTAGATTTTCTTGTTGGTTTTACACTTTCTCCAGTGCTATGGAGAAAGTTACCAGGTTCAAAATCAGCGGGTAGAGTTCAATCTGTAGCATTAAGAATAATTAGTGAGAGAGAACTTGAAATAGAAAAATTTATTCCACAGGAATATTGGTCTTTACAAGGCGAGTTTAGAAATAAAGAAGATAAAATAATTAATTCCAGACTTACAGTTTATGATGGGAATAAAGTAGATAAACTTGATATTAAAAATGAGAGTGAGGCGACAAAAATTTTTAATGATATTAAAAATTCTACTTTCACTGTTGGAAATATTACGAAAAAAGAAGCTAGAAGAAATCCCTATCCTGCTTTTACTACATCTACTATGCAAATTGAGTCTAGTCGTAAACTTGGTCTTAGCGCGAGCCAAACAATGCGTACAGCTCAACGCCTTTATGAAGGAACAGACATCAAAGGAGAAACAACTGGCTTAATAACTTATATGCGAACAGACAGTGTCGTCATGTCAAAAGAAGCTATTAATCAAGTTCGAGGTTTTGTTACTGATAATTATGGTGCAAACTATTTACCAGAAGCGCCAAGAGTTTATAAATCGAAGGCTAAAAATGCCCAAGAAGCACATGAATGTATTAGACCAACAAATATTTACCTAACACCAAAAGATATTAAGCAATATATTACTTTAGAAGAATACAAGCTATATGAAATTATTTGGCAAAGAGCGGTAAGTTCACAAATGGCGAGCGCTGTATTAGATCAAGTAGCTGTTGATATTATAAACGAAGATAAAAAAATTGTTTTACGAGCAAATGGATCAACAATTAAGTTTCCTGGAATGTACAAAGTTTATCAAGAGGCTAAAGATGATGATAAAGATGAAGAAAAAGAAACAATTCTTCCTGCAATGAGTGAAGGAGAGGGTTTAAATTTAAAAGAACTTGAAAAGACACAACATTTTACCTCCCCTCCTCCTCGTTACACAGAAGCAAGCTTAGTAAAAAAACTTGAAGAACTTGGTATTGGCAGACCGTCTACTTATGCTTCTATTATTAAAGTTCTACAAGATAGAGATTATGTAATTTTAGATAAAAAACGTTTTAATCCTCATGATAGAGGAAGAATAGTATCGATATTTTTAGAGAAATATTTCAATCAATATGTAGAATATGATTTTACCGCTGATCTTGAAAATCAACTTGATGAAATTTCTGATGGTAAGCTTGATTGGAAAGAGGTTATAAGAAAATTTTGGGAAACTTTTAAACAACTTTGTGACGAAACTGTAGGTAAATCAAACAGAGAAGTCATTGATGTGTTAGATGAAGCACTAGGTCCGCATTTCTTTCCACCAAATGGAGCAGATGAAAAGAGGAAATGTCCAACCTGTGATAATGGAAGACTAGGAATTAAAGTTGGAAAGTTTGGAGGATTTATTGGTTGCTCTAATTATCCTGATTGCAAATATACAGTTCAGTTTAATCAATTAAACGATAAAGATGGTGCTGCTCTTAGCGGACCAAAAGAAATTGGTATTTATCCAGAAACAGGTGAAATGATTACTCTACGAAAAGGTCCTTATGGATTTTATATGCAAGTTGGTGAAGGGACAAAAGAAAAGAAACCAAAAAGAGTTTCTATTCCTAAGAATTTTGAGCCAGATGAAATAGGATTAAACACAGCTATTCAATTACTTGGTTTACCACGTAAATTAGGATTTCATCCGGAAACAAATAAGACGGTTAGTGCAGGTATAGGAATGTACGGTCCATATATTCTGCATGATAAAAAATATAAAGCTCTCGAAAAAACAGATAATATTCTTGATATAGAACTTGAAAGAGCCATTGAATTAATTGCTAAACCTACACAGAGAGGTAATGCTACGTTAAAAACATTTGGAGAGCATCCAACAGAAAAGAAAAATATTACTGCTCATGATGGAAAATTTGGACCATATGTAAAATGTGGAAAAATAAATGCATCAATTCTTGGTGATCAAACAATAGATAGCTTAAAACTTGAAGATGCCATTAGGTTAATTGATGAAAGAAAAGCTAAAATGGGTCTCAAAAAAAAGAAAAAAACAGTTAAGAATTGAATTAAGCTGAAATAGTTTTAAATAGAGACTATGGCAAAAAATATATCTCTATCAACAATCAAAACTTTCAAAAATAAATTTCTTAGAAATAATAAAAATACAGCTTCACGAAATGCATTAATTAAAAATGATTTAGCTAATGTTGCACTCAATTGGGAAAATTTTAGTCAAATCAACCATAATTTTTCTAATCTAATAAAAAAAGAACTACCCGCAACAAACCAAATGGCATCAGGTAGATGTTGGGGATTTGCAGGATTAAATCTTATGCGTTTGCATGTTGTTGATAGCCTTGAACTAAATACATTTGAGTTTTCTCAAAATTATTTCATGTTTTGGGATAAGTTAGAGAAAGCAAATTATTTTTTAGAGAATATTATCAAATCAAGAGATGAATCATATGAGAGCAGATTAATTACTCATCTTTTAAAAGCACCGGTGCAAGATGGTGGACAGTGGGATATGTTTGTAAACTTAATTAATAAGTATGGTGCAGTACCTAAAGACGTAATGCCTGAAACAAACCATAGTAGTAAATCTGGCGCCATGAATTATATTTTGACTCATAAATTAAGAGAGTTTGCTTCTATACTAAGAAAGAAACCAGCAAAAAATTCTGCAGCTCTAAAAAAAGATATGATGGAAACAATTTATAATTTACTAGCAATGTTTCTTGGTCAACCACCAGATGTTATCAATTGGTCTACTAGGAATAAAGATAATAGACACATTGTCATTTCAGATATGACACCAATCGATTTTTGCAAAAAATATGCTGATATTAATATTAAAGATAAAGTTTGCTTAATTCATGCTCCCATGAGTAATAAAAAATTTAATACAATGTACACGGTTGAATATCTTGGTAATGTTGTTGAAGGACAAATTATTAAATATTTAAATGTAGATATTAAAGAATTAAAAAAATCTGCGATGGACTCAATAAAAAACAATGAAGCTGTATGGTTTGGTTGTGATGTTGGGAAACGTTTTAGTCGTGATATGGGTGTACTTGATATGGGTATTTACGATTATGAAAATGTCTTCCAAACTTCATTTAAGATGAATAAACAAACTCGTTTAGAGTATGGTGATAGTGAAATGACTCACGCGATGCTTTTAACGGGTGTCGATATTAAAAAAAGAAATTCAACTAAATGGAAAATTGAAAATAGCTGGGGGACAAAAAGTGGGAATCAAGGATATATGATGATGACTGATGAATGGTTCGATGAATATACCTATGAAGTTGTCATTGATAAAAAATATCTTAACAAGAGACTTTTAAAATATTTAGATATGGAACCAGTTGCGCTAGCGCCTTGGGATCCTATGGGGGCACTTGCTAGATAAATTTTATAATTTATTTTTTATAAAGTAGACTTAAATTTTGACATTAAATATGGCCCTGATTGAACTGGTTTATAATTTTCTTTATTTCCTCTACAACTTTCTAAACATTTTATTTCCGCATCCCAATTAGGTTGATGAAAAAAAGCAAGTGACCTTCTATTATTATTTTTTTTATTTGGTACCACTCTATGTAAAGTAGAAACCCATCTGTTATTTGTCCATTGGGCCATCAGGTCTCCAATATTGCAAACAAAAATATTAGGATCACAAGGTACATCTATCCATTCTCCTGCAAGATTTTTAATTTGAAGTCCACTGGTATTATCCTTTGGTAGTAATATTGTAAGACTACCATAATCAGTATGGGCACCTGCCATCTGTTGTTTTGGTAAAATTTTTTGAATTGGAGGATAATTAAGTGCTCTTAAAGCTGAAATATTTTTGTCTATGTATTGGTCAAAATAAGTTTCATCAAGATTCAATGCCAATGCGAAAGATCTCATTACGCGTGCAGATAATGTTTGCATCGAATTATAGTATGCACTCCAATATTTTTGAAAATTTAATATTTCTGGCCATAATGAAGGAGCATAGCAAAATTCAAGTGCTTCTTTATCAGATATAGAATCAGGAATTAATAATGGTCCAGCATTAAAACTTTCCTTTAAATCAGGAGGTGTTTTTTCTCCCTTAGAATAAGCTAAAGCCTCTAAACCTTTAGCAAGATAGCCGTATGGATACCCCTTATATGGAGGGCTAATTTTTTGCTTAAATTCAATCGATTGTTCAAAAAAAAAATCAACCACTGACCAAATATTATCAATTATTTTTCTATCTATGTTATGACCAGTGATTAATAAAAAACCAGTATCTTTACAGACATTATCTAAATTTATTATTAATTCTTTTTTTTTATCTCCATCTGAAAGCTCAAATTCATTTAAATTAAAGTATTTTACTTTCGAATTAGAATTCATAGAAATATAATATAGATGTTATTTTTTTTACCCTTTAATTGCTCCAACAGTTAATCCACTAATTACATATTTGGAGAGTGTTATTGCCATAATTACTGTTGGAATTATGTATACTGCCCCTGCAGCTGCAACATGATGCCATAATATTCCATACCTATTTCCCATACCAGCAAGACCAAGTGGTAGAGTCTTATATTCAGGCATATAACCTAGAATCAATGCAATATCAAAATTATTCCAACTACCAATAAATGTAAAAATTGCTACAACTGCTAACCCAGGTTTAATAAGTGGAAAAACTATTAAATAAATTACATTAAATTTATTACATCCATCAATATAAGCTGCATCTAAAAGTTCTTTTGGAAAATCTGATAAATATCCAAGCATTATTATAACAACCAAAGGAATTGACATAGTTGTATGAGCAAAAATTAATCCATGATAGGTATTTGTTAATCCTAACGATGAAAAAATTATAAATAGAGGAACCATTACAGCCATTCCTGGAATCAGTCTTAATAAAAAGATAAAAACAGTTGTTTGTGTCTTAAATCGAAAACGAGTATGACTTAAGCCGTAAGCAATTAAAGTACCTATTGTAACAGCAAATAACGTTGCTGATATTGCTAAAATTAAGCTATTTTTCATATAGGTTGCAATTGGATATGTATTAAAAACCTCTCTGTAGTTATACAAACTAAATTCAAATGAAAAAATATCATATAAATTTTTTGGATTTTTAAAAGAAGCCAATGCAAACCAGATAATTGGAAATAACCATATAAACAGAGATAAACTAATAAAGAACCAACTTATTGTTGTTAATCTTTTTTCACTCTTATTCATTGTTTGTTGATCCCATCTCTGTACATAAGTTTAATAAGAATATAAGATGCAATTAACATCATAAATACCATAATCCATCCTGCGCTTGCTGAATAACCAAATTGTCGATCCAACATTCCTGACCTATACATGTACAATGATAAAACATCACTACTCATGGCTGGGCCACCTTGCGTGAGTCCATAAATTAAATCAAATATTCTAAATGAATCCATTCCTCTTATTAATAATGTAACAAGAATAATAGGTTTTAAATGAGGAAGTATTATATAGCGAAGACGATGATAAGCATTCGCACCATCAATTTTTGCAGCATCAATAATTTCAGTTGATAAAGTTGTTAACCCTGCAGAAAGCAAAAGCATAAAAATAGGAACACAAGCCCAAATCTCAACAATTATACAGCTGTACAAGGATATTGCCGGATCAGCTATCCACAATGGTGGCCTTTCCATTCCTACAAAACGAAGAAAAAAATTTATTATTCCTAAATCATCATTGTACATAAATTTCCATATGAAACCCATGGCAAGAGGAGCCAAAAATTGTGGAACGATTAAAAAAGCTCTAATTATATTTTTTCCTCTTGTAATTTTATCCAAAGCTAAAGCCAAAAAAAGGCCAATTACTAATTCAAAAGGTAAAGATATTCCAACATAAATAAGAGTATTAATGAAAGCGTTAAGGAACTCGTCATCATAAAAAATTTCAAAATAATTTCTAAAACCAACAAATTGAGTTAAATCTGGTCTTATTAACCTAAAATCATGTAAACTTATAAAAAGAGAATAAGCTAATGGATATAAATAAAATAACAATAAAATTATTACACCTGGTAGTATTATTGCCCCACCAAAAAAAGAAGAAGAATTTATAAATTTCATATTTTTTTACAGGCAGCAATATGCTGCCTGTGATAATTTTTATTTGAATTAATTCCCTAGAAGTTGTGGAGCAATTTCCTCATAGAATCTATCTCTTTTGAGAATTTTCTCCATTTCAACTTTTGCATCCTTTAAAGCTTGTTCAGGTGTTTTTTCTCCTGTCAAAGCAAATTGGATGAACTTCCAAGTTTCTTTTTCTAGTGCCATCCATGAAGGTCCTGTATCTATCCACTTAACTCCCATATTATCAGGTAAGTTTTGAGCAATAGCACCGGCAATAACTGGATTTTCTTCTATCATTCTTTCAGTAGCAGATCTTCTAGCAGGAGCATTTCCCCTTAAAACAGCATTATAAACTGCCATGTCAGGATTACCATTCCATTTTGCATAAGCCTCAGCTAGTTCTTGTTTCTGAGACATTTTCAAAACACTCCAAGACCATCCGCCCATATTACCAGCATGTCTCACTTCCATAGGTTTTCTTCCTACAGCTACCTTGCCTACAACATTTGATTGTTCAGGGTCTTGAGACATACCATACATATATGGCCAATTTACAGCCATAGCCATTTTGCCCTGTATAAACAAAGTATGGAATGCGCCATAGTCATAAACAGGTGTGTCAGCTGGCATAATATTGTGCACTCTGTAATTATCTACAACCCATTGTAGTGAAGCTACGGACTCTGGCTGATCAATAATAATATTATATTCGCTATCAAATAAATCTCCACCAAATGCAAAGAGATAGTTATACCATTGCCAAGGGCTTGCTAAACTTGCTTCACCTCTAAAACCATAACCATAGATATCAATATTATTTTTATCAAATCCCTCTTCAGTGCTATTTTTACCATTTTTATCTATTGTTAACAGTTTTGCATATTCAGTTAATTCTGAATATGTTTTAGGTGGTTTGTTTGGATCCAAACCTGCTTGTTCAAATAAATCAGTTCTCCAATACAATATATTAGTATCAGCTATACTAGGTATACCCATAAGTTTTCCACCAATACTATATTGATTAATATCACCAGTATAAAAATCATCTATATCTGGTGGTGTTTGTAAAGGGTTTAGATGTCCACCTAAGCCATACTCCTTTGCTCCACCTGCACCTGATGTCATAACATCAAATTCTCCGCTATTAGTTGCTAAAGCTAGATTGATTGCATCAAGCATATCTTTTTGTTTTGGAAAAACTATTACATTTACTTTAGCTCCAGATAATTCTTCAAATTTTTCTCTGCAACCCTTTTCAATATCGTTCTCAACATTTTCCTTTGGTACATTTATACTCATTCCTTCAAATTTTTTTTCAGGTATATAATAAGCTTTAACAGCATCTGATGAACTTTCTAAAATTGGAATATCACATTCAAATGCATGAGAGCTTGAAAATATAAATGAAGAAAAAATAGTAGTTGTACTAATAAGTACGATTATTTTTTTTAACATTTTTACCTCCAAATAAATTAATGTATAATTTATTGAAATATAAGAAAGATTTCCTGTCAAACATTATAGATTAAATAATGTTTATAAATGTTGTTTTAAATTTTGGTAATATAAAGAAAATTGAGACTTTTAGGTATTTTCTGGCAATTTTACTCGATAGTAATCATTTGAGTTAAAAGCAAGTTTAATCAAATATGGTAGAATTGTCTTGTAAAAATCAAACAATCCATTGAAAGGTCTAGGTAGCTGACTTTCAATTTCCTTTCTCAATTTTTTTAAATTATATGAAGGAACCATTGGAAACATATGATGCTCTAAATGATATTCCATATGCCAGTATAAAAAGCTAAATATAGGATTTAATATTACTGTATGTGTGCTTAATCGGTGATCCTTTGAATCAAATTTAGCAGCAAGATGCTGTGTAACATTGACAGCAAATTGTATAGGTTTGCCTACGTATGATGGCAAAAAGTAAAACAAAATTGGTAAAATAGTATCAAAATAAAAACAAGACAAAATAATAGCAAACCAAATTAGTAAATAAATTCTTGCATTTCTAATTATTTTTTTAATATCACTTACTGGCACAGAAATTTTTATTCCTGGACTTAATTTACCAAATGAAAGTTTAAATATATGAACAAATGGAGATTGATGAATATAAATTAAATCAGTTAAAGGAATAAATTTCAAAAAAAATCTAAAAAGATCAGTAGGTCTCGATACCTCAATTTCGTGATCATACTCTTCTTCTGTTTGTAGAGTATTAGAATGATGAAAACTATGTGACCATCTTAAGCTTAGAGGTTCTGCCATACCTTGAAAACTACTAAGATAATAAAAAATTTCATTTATCCACCTAGTTTTAAAAGCAGTACGATGAACTGTCTCATGCCAATTCGCAACGTTAAAAGCATAGATTGTTGAATAAATAAAGTAGAACAGTATAAAAAACCAACTACCCCAAAAAATATAAGATAGGTATCCGAAGAATATAAGTGAAGAAAAATAAATCGCAAAATGAATTAATCCTGGAAAATCACTTCTTATAGATAATTCCTTTAATTTCTTTCGATCAATTTTAGGTTTGAACCAAATACTAGAATCTACGTGCATATTTAAATTATTTAATAATAAAAAAAAAAATTGCAATTATTTTGTTATTAAAAATATACTTAAATAAGTAAGAATAATATTTAATAAAAAATATCAATTTATTAGGGAATTTGTATCAATATGAATGTAAATAAAGCAAAAATAATATGGAAAGAAATCCAAAAAACAGGAGATTTTTTAAAAGGGAAATTGCCAGATCATCCAAATCATCCAAAAGGGAGAAATCCTTATGCTCATGTTGCATTAGAAGTAAAAAATCATTTTGGCATGACTTATAAAAATATACCTGATGAAAAATTTAATGATGTTATTAATTATCTTGAAGAAATAAAATCTAATCCTGAGTAGCTATTCTTTGATTACTTTGAATGGGTAAAAAAATAATAAAAACTGAAACTATAGCCATCATTATTGCATTAATTAAAAACAAATAAGTAAACTCTAAAGTTATGGAGTAAATTTCTGAAATTAAGAATACCGAAATTGGTCCCGATCCAAATGCAAGAATAAACTTAATTCCATATACTACACCATGATACTTTTGAGGTGTAAATCTTCCAAGTAAGAGGTTTTCTGTAGGAAGAATACTTGCATTAAATACGGCAGCAAGAATACATAACACTACTAAAGAGTAACCAAATATGTAAGCTATACCTAGGTAGCAAGGAAACTGAAGAAAAATACCAATTAAATAAATAGTTTTTAGATTAAAACGATCAGCAAGTAATCCCCCAACAAATGTTGTAGCACCAGAGATAAAATAGATAACTGCTATCATAAATCCAATTTGAATTGAGTTTATATTACCAATACGTATTTCAAAAACTTTTGGTAAGGCTGTTTGTGTATTGTGAAAAGATAATCCAAGGGCAAACATTGATAAAAGCATTATTAATGCAATCAAAATCATTTCATTACGGGAATGATCTTGATCATCGTTTTTTATAAAATAATTTTTATAAGATATTTTATCAATTAGAATTAAGTAGATAAGATAAAATCCAATAATAATAGATATTACACCAGGCAATATAAAAGCTAGTTGCCAATTTAGTAATTCTGTTAGAGTGCCAGCTACAAATGCTCCTGATCCTATCCCTACTCCACCAAAAATACCATTTACACCAAGCGCTCTTCCCTGTTTGTTAGCTGCATGAATCACCCAAGGAATACCAACAGGATGATATATCGAACAAAAAAGTCCAAGAAGTGATAGTGAAAAAAATAAAAAAGAAACTGAAGTGCTTAAACCACATAAAATGGAGGCTAATCCCATTCCAATAAACATGATGGTCATTGTACCTGAACGAGACCATCTATCACTAAGCCAGCCAAATGGAATTGCTCCCAAACCAATTAAAAGAGCTGCAAGTGACCATAATTTAATCAATTGATCATAAGAAATGTTCCATTCTTTTTCGATTGTTAGAACAATTACAAAATAAAATGCAGCAAACATATGCATGAGCGCATGACCTATTGAAGAAAATAGTAGTGTGTAAAAAGTATTATTCAAACTCTTCGTAATTAATAGAAAGAGAATTTACACAATATCTTTTGCCAGTTGGCTCCGGGCCATCATCAAAGACATGGCCTAAATGTGCGTCACATTTGGCACACATAATTTCAATACGCACCATTCCATGCGATCTATCAGTCTCTGTTTTAATTGCTTCAGGTGATATTTGTTCAAAAAAACTTGGCCACCCACAATAAGAATCATATTTTGTTGAACTATTAAATAATTCATTACCACAGCATTTACATTTAAAAATACCACCATTAATAATTTCAAAATTTTTACCGGAAAAAGGAGGTTCTGTTCCCTTTTGTCTTGTTACATAATATTCATCTTCTGTGAGAAGAGACTTCCATTCTTGATCAGTTTTGATTATTTTGTTCATTTTTAAATCTTATATTAGATAATATAATTCCTGTAATTATAAAAAAAATACCTACAATATGAAATATTGCAAAACTCTCATTTAAAAAAGTTATTGCCCAAATTGCAGCAAAGACAGGAATAAAGTGTAAAAATAAACCAGCTCTATTTGGTCCAATTAAATAGACGCCTTTATTCCAAGCAAAATAAGCAGCAATACTTGCGAAGATAGCAACATAAATAATAATGAAAAAGTCATAAGAAGATGAAAGTAAAAAGGTACTATTA
>CACNCW010000018.1 GCA_902619055.1 uncultured Alphaproteobacteria bacterium | reverse complement strand
CTGGTTGAATGAAAAATCAACTAATCAAACTCGTGGTCAATTACTTTCCGTTTATATGATTATTACTTTTGTGTTTGTTGGAGCAGGGCAATTTTTATTAAATTTAGGTGATCCTGCTAAAGTTGATTTATTTATTTTAGTATCAATCTTATTATCATTCGCACTTCTTCCTATTCTTTTGTCTACAACAGAACAACCTAATACGGAAAGTCCTAAATTTTTTTCATTAAGAGAATTTTATACTGTTTCACCTTTAGGTTTTGTTGGCGCGTTAGCAACTGGTTTATCGCATAGTGCGGTTTTCGGGTACGGTGCAATTTATGCATCATCAATTAATTTAAGCTTATTTGAAATTTCTCTGTATATGATGATTATAACATCAGCTGGTGCCCTATCTCAATGGCCTATTGGATATTTGTCAGATAGAATAGATAGGCGTATTATTCTTATTGGTGTTTCTTTTATGGCTTCAGGTTTAAGTTTATTTTTTGTTTTTGCAAACTTTATGCCGTTAACATTATTCTTAATTTTTACCGGTCTTTTTTCAGTTGCATGTTTACCAATGTACTCACTTACGGTTGCTCATACAAATGACTTCTTACAACCTAATGAGATAGTATCAGCAAGTGCAACCTTTGGTATACTTATTGGTATTGGATCAATTATCGGACCTTTGTTTGTTTCTGGATTCATGGAAATTTTGGGAGCGGTAGGTTTTTACATCTATTTATTTTTAATACATGGACTACTAGGGCTGTTTGGTTTGTATAGAATGACACAAAGAACTAAACCGCGTGATCTTGAATCACAATACAATCCTTTACCACGAAATATTAGTCCTGCCGGTATGGAAATGAACCCCGTTACTGAGCCAACTGAGGACGAGTAAGTCTTTTAAATATTCTGTGAAGTAACAAGAGGATAATTATTCCCATATAAATGACTGGTTCAGTTTTATCAGCGCGAACTAAAACATAAAAATGCATACTAGCCAGAATGGCTACTGGGTAAATTAAATAATGAATTTTCTTCCATAATTTAAAACCTAATCGCTTAATCATATTGTTTGTTGAAGTGCTAGCAAGCGGTATTAAAAAAAGAAAACTTATAAAACCAAAAGTTATAAATGGTCTTTTTATAATATCTTGTATGATAAATTGTATATCTAAAAAATGATCTAAAACTATGTAAGTGGAGAAATGCAAACAGACATAATAGAAAGCAAAAAGTCCAATCATTCTTCGTAATACAACTATCGATTTTAAAGGTTTAATATTTGATAGAGTAGTAATCATTAGAGTTATTATTATTAATCTGAGTGCCATTAGACCTAACTCATCCATTAGTTTTTCAATTGGATTTACTCCAAGATTCCCAGTAACAAATTGGTACGCCCAGAGTAGGCTTGGAAATAGAATTAAAATAAATAAGACAGGTTTACTGCGATTAAAATTTCTTGTTGAAAACATTCATTAATAAAATTTAGTTAAATCTAAATCTTTGTAGAGATGCGCTACTTCTTTTTCATAGCCATTAAACATAAGTGTTTCTCTTCTTTTAAACTCTCCAATTCGTCTCTCTGTTCCTTGACTCCATCTTGGATGGTTAACATTAGGATTAACATTAGCATAAAAACCATATTCCCAAGGAGCTAAAGTTTCCCAAGATGTTTCAGGTTGTGTATCTAAAAATCTAATTTCCACAATTGATTTAATTGATTTGAAACCATACTTCCATGGAACAACTAATCTTATGGGTGCACCATTTTGATTAGGCATTTCATGACCATACAATCCAGTTGCTAATATTGTTAAAGGATTCATTGCCTCATCCATTCGAAGCCCTTCTCTATATGGCCAAATGATTGTTCTCTTTTGCTGACCTGGCATTTCTTCCGGCCTGAATACAGTTACAAATTGAACATACTTAGCAGAGCTTAAAGGTTCGACCATTTTTATAAGTTCAGATAACTGAAAACCTTGCCAAGGAATAACCATGGACCATGCTTCAACACATCTTAATCTATAAACCCTATCTTCTATTGTTACATTTGATAAAATTTTTTCTAAGTCAAATGTTTGAGGCTTTTTCACAAGACCATCTATTTTTATTGTCCATGGCCTAGGTTTAAAATTTCCAGAATTTAAATGGGGATGTTTTTTATGAGTTCCAAACTCATAAAAATTATTGTACGTTGTGATTTCTTCGTAAGAATTAAGTTTGTCGTTTTCATTTAGATTTTTAGTATAAATTGAAAGATCACTATCGTGGTTTGCAAATGCTGATGAGGTAACCGTTGCTAGCATGGCGCTAGCTAAAGATCCCTTTATAAACTTACGTCTATTTAAATATGTCTTATAGGGGGTGATTTCAGATCCTAAAATTTTCATAATAATAATATATATCTTAAATATTAAAATTGAAGATTTGCTTTAATAATCTTAGCTTTTAAAATGGGAGTTATATTTATTTAGTATTTTTTCTGGCCATGTACTTTTGATAAATTCAAGAATAGACCAAACATCTTCATCTGATAACGCATCATTACCAAGCATTTTACCTTCATAATCAGGATTTGATTTTTTAAAACCATATTTAATGACATGAAATAATTGTGCAGGAGAGTGGTGCCAAGTATGCCCAGTGCCATTAAGAGGAGGTGCTCTTCTATGACCATCTTCATCTAACGATTTATCCCACTCTTCATGACCTGCTAAATTACCCATATGACACCCTGCACAATTTTCAGCATATAGTTTCATACCTTTAAAAATATCAACTTCTGCTGCATGAATACTATGTCCAATACATAATATTATAAGTACCGAAATTAATTTAAGGGTTTGCATTCTATTTATATAATTTTTAAAATTTATATTTCATTACAAATCTGTCTTTTTTTTGATAGGATATATCTATGAAAAAATTTCTAATCGCATTTGCCATTTTAACTTCAATAATTGCACTTAACAAACATGCGTACAGTGAAAAAGTTCACGGTATTGCAATGCATGGAACACCAAAGTATGCCAGTGATTTTGAAAATCTAGATTATGTAAACCCAAATGCACCTAAAGGTGGAACGGTAAAATTTGGATCATATGGTTCTTTTGATAATCTTAATAGAGTAGCATTTAAAGGTTCTAAAGCTGCTGGACTTGGGTATGTTAATGATACGTTAATGAGAAGAGTATGGGATGAAGCATTCTCTCTCTATGGTTTAATAGCTGAAAAAGTAGAACTGCCTGAAGATAGATCATCTATAACTTTTTATTTAAATGCAAATGCAACCTTTCATGATGGCTCACCAATAACACGCGATGATGTATTGTTTAGTCTAGAAACATTTCAAACAAAAGGTACTCCAAATCAGAAAAAAACATATGGCAAAGTTGTTGAAACTCAATTGATTGGAAATGATGGAATAAAAATGATTTTTGAAAATAATGAAGATAAGGAATTACCTCTTATTATTGCAGGCTTTCTTCCAATCATTCCAAAAAAATTTTATGAAAATCTTGATGTTACAAAAACATTTTTAGATATTCCTCTAGGCAGTGGTCCATACCAAGTTGATAGTCTCGATCCAGGACGTCAAATAAAATACAAACGCGTTGAAAATTATTGGGCAAAAAATTTACCGGTAAATAAAGGTCTCTATAATTTTGATACAATTATTTATGATTATTACAAAGACTCAAATGTCTTAGTTGAAGCATTTAAGGTTGGTGAATACGACTTTAGAAGAGAGTACAATGTTAAACGTTGGTTATCAGAATATGATTTCAAAGCTGTTCAGAATGGAGAGGTAATACTGACAGAAATGAATAACGATAGACCTGTTGGAATGAATGGTCTTGTGATGAATACAAGACGTGACATATTTAATAATAGAAATGTAAGACTTGCTTTAAGTTATGCCTATGATCATGAATGGATTAATAAAACAATATATCAAAATGCTTATGTGAGAACAGATAGTTATTTTGATAATTCACCATTAGCCTCTTCAGGCTTACCGTCAAAAAATGAGTTAGAATTACTGAATGTATGGAAAGATGAAATTCCAGCAGAGGTATTTACCGAATCATTTACGCCACCTATTACGGATGGAAGTGGTAATGACCGTAAAAATTTATTGAAAGCAAAAGAAATACTTGAAAAAGAGGGATGGTTTGTTGAAAATGGAAAACTGATAAAAGATGGAAAAGAATTCAAGTTTGAGTTCTTGATTGTCAGTCCATCTGATGAGAAAATTGCCTTAGCCTATCAAAGTAATTTAAAAAAACTTGGCATTACAATGGATGTAAGAACTGTTGATTCATCACAGTATCAAGAACGTTTGTTAAGTTATGATTTTGATATGATTAAAAGATATTGGGGGGTCAGTTTAAGTCCAGGAAATGAGCAACAATTTTATTGGGGATCAGAAGTTGGTCAAAAAGATGGAAGCAGAAATTATCCTGGTATCAATAGTCCAGCAGTTGATGCATTAATTGAAAAACTAATTAGTGCAACAAATAGAGAAGAATTGACAACGGCGATCCACGCACTTGATAGAGTATTGTTATGGGGTCACTATGTTGTTCCTCTTTATCATAGCAACAAAGACAGAATTGCTTATTGGAATTTTTTTGAATACCCAGACGCAATTCCACTTTACGGAATTGTAATTGAGTCTTGGTGGATTAATAAAGATAAACAATAAAATAATTAATCAAATATTTTTATGAGTCATACAAGAGCTAACATACTTATGTTAATTGCCTCACTTATATGGGGAACAGCTTTTGTAAGCCAAACTACTGGAATGGGAGCCATAGGTCCTTTTACTTTTAGCTTTGGAAGATTCTTTTTTGCTTTTTTAACGGTAATTCCATTTGCGATTTATCTAGAACAACAAAATATTTTTAAAATATTAAGTGATAGAAAAAAAGTTTATCTTTGTTTGGCTACAGGTTTTTTTCTTTTTGGTGGTATGGGTCTTCAACAATACGCTTTACAAAAATCATTAATATCAAATGCTGCTTTTCTTAGCACTCTTTATGTTCCCTTTGTTGGTATAATTTCAAGATTCATAATTAAAAAACAGGTACACTGGATTATCTGGATTGCCATTTTACTTTGTTTGTATGGATCATATCTTTTATCCTCTAATCAATCAGTTGAAATTCAACAATCAGATTCACTCTTGTTTATTGCTGCTTTGTTTTTTGCCTTACATATTATTTGTATCGATATTTTTATGAAAGAACTTAACAGTCCTTTTTTATTTGGAAGTATTCAGTACTTTATTGTTTTTATTTTATCTATGATCCTAGCTTTTATGTGGGAGGAACCAAAGCTCTCCAATATGCAAGTTGAATGGTTTGAAATTTTATATACGGGTATTTTTTCTGCTGGCATTGGATATACACTGCAAATTATTGCTCAACATAAAGCTAATCCTGCTCCTGCTGCTATTATTTTATCAATGGAGTCAGTCTTTGCTGCAATAGCAGGTTGGATACTTTTAAATCAAGTTTTAGACACACAAAAAATACTTGGATGCCTTGCAATATTTATTGGAGTCATTATAGTACAATTAGTACCAATAATTATTAAACAAAAATGAGTGATAAATTAGACGTAGTTGGAATTGGAAATGCTATGGTAGATGCCATAATTCCTTCCAATCAAAGTGAAATTGAAAAACATGAAATTAATAGAGATTCTATGAATCTTATTGATGAAAATTTAAAAAATAATTTGCATGAAAGTTATTCCATCAGAGAAATGGCTGGTGGAGGTTCGCTTGGTAACTCCATGTTTGGTATCACCTCTTTTGGCGGTAATGGAAGTTTTATTGGAAAAATTAAAAATGATGAAATTGGAGTATACCTTCAAAAAGATATGATCCGGGAAGGACTAAAATTTCCATTGGGATTTACATCTCCTGATATTTCAACTGGATGTTGTACAATTTTTGTTGAAGAAGATGGAACTAGAACAATGTGTACTTTTCTTGGTGCTGGAACATTAATAGGTCCTGAAGATATAAAAGAGGATGATATTAAAAATCATAAAATTGCATATTTGGAAGGCTACTTGTGGGACAATGAGAATGCAAAAAAGGCTATGAAAAAAATGGTGGATATTTGCAAAGCTGATAATCAAAAAATTGCATTTACTTTATCTGATCTTTTTTGTGTTGATAGACACAGAGATTCTTTTAAAGAATTAATAACTGAGAATGTTGATATTCTTTTTGCTAACGAAGATGAAATCAAAGCAATGGCACAAACAGAAAGTTTTGAAGAAGGTCTAGAGTATGCAAAATCATTAAATATAATTGCTGCCATTACTAAAGGAAGTAGCGGATCAGTTATTGTTTCTGGTAATGACATCACTGAAGTTGCTGCAAAAAAAGTAGAAAAAGTTGTAGATACAACTGGAGCTGGAGATTTATTTGCAGCTGGTTTTTTATTTGGTTATTCTAAAGGTAAAGCAATGGATGAATGCGGTAATTACGCATCTATTGCTGCCGCAGAAATTATTTCTCATTATGGTGCAAGACCTTTAGTAAAATTATCTAGTTTAATTTAGCTAATAATTTATTTTTATTTTCATTATCACAAAAAGAATATTTAATAGCGTTATGAGTAAGGGAGGTTAGTTCCTTTTCATTTAAGCCTAAATCTTCCATGACTTTGTATTCACCGTTTATCGTTGCATTAAAAAAAGGAGGGTCATCAGAATTGACTGTTACTTTTACTCCTTGATCAAATAATGTTTTCACAGGATGATCTACATAATCTTTGTAAATTTTAGTTGCAATATTACTTGTTGGACAAGTTTCTAGAATAATATCTTTATCAATTATTTCTTTTACTAAATCAGGATCCTCTATTGATCGAACTCCGTGGCCTAATCTTGTTGGATGGAGAAGATTAATAGCATTCCTTATATTTACAGGTCCATCCCATTCACCTGCATGAACCGTAATTGGAAAATTTTCTTTTTTTAACATATCAAATGTTTCAACAAATAAGTTTGGAGGAAAATGCAATTCATCCCCAGCCAAACCAAAACCAACTAAACAAGGATGAGGATTATTTAAAACTTCCTCTGCAGTTCCTTGTACTGAATCTGGTCCTAAATGTCTGATCCCATTCATTATGTAACGTGAAACAATACCAAAATCTTCTTCAGCTTTTTTGGAAGCTTCATAGACTCCTTCAATAAAAGAATCATAAGTCATCCCTTTTTCTTTAGCATGAGTTGAGGAAATCATCGCTTCGACATAAAGAACATTGTTAGCCGCACAATCTTTTAAATATTCATACGTTAATTCAAAATAATCTTCTGGCGTATGTATGACAGAAGTAACGATGTCATATTTTTTTATAAAATCATAAAAATCATCCCATTGGTATGCGTACTTTGAGCCAAACATTTCTTCAGGTATTTCATAATTATTACGTTTAGCAAATTTCTTACATAAATCTGGCGTAATGGTTGCCTCTAAATGAACATGAATTTCTGCTTTTTTAACTGAATTAAAAATATTCATATAAGTAAAATTACCTATATAATAATAATATGGAAGCAAGAATAAACAGAAGAAGCTTTGTTTTTGGCGCAAGTTGCTCTTTATGTGGTTCAATGATTTTACCTTCTTGTACACAGGTACCATTAACAAATCGAAGTCAGTTAAATTTATATGATAGCAATCTACCTATAATTTTAATGGGTGGAGGTGTAGCCGGTCTTCCAAAGATTTATCCTAATGAAAGAGCTCTTAATCAAGAAGTTGATAAAACATATTCAAGATTTTTATCTAAAGCTAAAGAAGATAAAATTCTTTTGGATAACACAAATGAATCAAAAAAAATTGAAGAAATAGGAAAAGAAATTTATACCTCTCTGGATACGTATTATCTTAATAAGCGTGAAAAAAATCCTGCTGGAAATTTTAATTGGCAGTTCGCTCTTATAGACTCAGAAACAAAAAATGCTTGGTGTATGCCAGGGGGCAAAATCGCTTTTTATACAGGTATACTTCCTATATGTAAAAATGATGATGGTATTGCAGCAGTCATGGGACATGAAATTGCTCATGCATTTGCAAGACATACTGTAGAAAAATTAACTCAAGCTTCTATGATACAAATGGCAACCATTGGAATATCACGAAGTAGGTATGCAGAACTTCTCAATAAGTCTTTTAGAGTAGGTAATGTAGGTGGTAATGTTTACAACTCAGTTGTTAAATATGGAATCTTTCTTCCTTTTAGCAGAAAAATGGAAAGTGAAGCAGATTATTTAGGAATGGGTTTTATGAATCTTGCGGGATTTAATATTAAGGAACCAGCCAGACTATGGCAAAGAATGATGGCAGATCAAGAAGGAAGAATGCCCGAATTTATGGGATCACATCCAAGTCCTGATAATAGATCTAAAAAGTTTCTTGAATGGGAAAGTGAAATTGTAGATAAATTTCCCCAAGTTTAATTTTAGTGTAATAGGTATTTTATGATTGCTGTTGAAGTTAAAGATCTTACTCACTCTATTAATAATAAAAAAATTTTAAATAATATTAATTTTAATCTCAATAAAGATAGTATCTCTTGTATTTTGGGACCGTCAGGTAGTGGAAAAACTACTTTATTAAAGCTCATAGCAGGTCTTGAAAAAGTACAGTCAGGTAAAATTATTATTAATGGTGAAGAAGTAAGTAGTATTGCAAAACACTTACCTACAGAAAAAAGAAAAATTGGTTTTTTATTTCAAGATTACGCTTTATTCCCACATTTGACAGTAAAAGAAAATTTGAGATTTCCAACTAATGTAAAAAATTCAACTAATAATGTTGATGAAATTATTGAATTAATTAAATTACCAAATTCACTAGATAAATATCCACACGAGTTAAGTGGTGGTGAACAACAGAGAGTTGCTCTTGCACGATCTATAATTTCACAACCCGATTTACTTTTATTAGATGAGCCTTTTTCAAGTTTGGATTTAAGTCTTCGAGAAGAGGTGCGGGATGATACGCTGCATCTTTTACAAAAATCAAATGTGTCTGTAATTATAGTCACTCATGATCCTTTTGAAGCAATGTTTATCTCAAATCATATAAATATTTTTGATAAATCAGGTTCGATTGTGCAATCAGGAACTCCAAATGATCTCTATAACAATCCAAAAAATTCATATGTTACAGGTTTTTTTGGTGAAACAAATAAATTTGAAGGTGTTGTTAAAGAATCACACATTCACACACCGGTTGGAAAAATTAAAACACCTGGAAATTTAGAAGGTGAAAAAGTTGTAGTACACATAAGACCTCAAGGCGTAAAACTCAACAAACAACCAACACCAGTTAATGGAATTAAGGGAACCGTTATGGCATCAAAATTAATGGGGTCATTTAGTTTTATCCATTTATCTGTGTTAGATAATAATAATGAAGTTGTTCATGTTCATAGCCACATGCCTGCTGACTTTAATCCAAAACAATCATCTGCAGTGGAGATAGAAATTGATAATGATCAGGCTTATATTTTTAAGAATTAAGTTTTAGTTTTTTATTGATTTAGTTATTGTTCTGTTAAGAAAAATTACCGGTCCTGATCCAGCAATAACAATAATTAGAGCTGCAAATGCTGACTCCTCCAACATTTCATCAGAGGCATATTGATAAACATAGGTTGCTAGTGTCTCAAAATTAAATGGTCTTAATAAAAGAGTTATTGGAAGTTCTTTTAAGATGTCTACAAAAACTAATATTCCTCCAACTAATAAATTTGTATACAGCAAGGGTAATATAATTTTTCTTATGCTTTTGAAAAAACTCACGCCCATTGTTCTTGATGCATCTAATAAGTTTGGATGAATTCTTGAAATACCTGATGTAATTGCTCCATTACCAACAGCTAAAAATCTTATACTATACGCGAATAATAAAATTATAAATCCACCAACAGCATAACTCATACGAAAATAAATTAAATCATTAAGCCACCCAACAAAGACAACTATTCCAACAGCAAGAATTGTTCCTGGAAAAGCATAACCAGAAGAAGCAAAAAATATTAAAATTTTATGGAAATTATTTGATTTATATGCCCCAACTATAATCATTAATAAGGATAGCAACATAATGAATGATGAAGAAATAAATGCTAAAGATATACTTGATAGTGTTATTTGAAAAATTTCAAAAAAATTTATTATAGAATAACCTTTAATTACAAAATTCAATAAAATTGAAACAGGTATTATAAAACCAAGACTTAAAGGTATTAGGCAAATTAAAAACAATAAAGAATTTTTGACACCAGAAACTGTTTGGGTTGGTGTATAAGATGCACCACTATATTTTTCATGAAATTTTCTGCTACGCCTACCCAAATACTCTAAAGTTAAAAGTACTATAACAATCATAAATAAAATACTAGAAATCTGTGATGCGCCAGATAGACTATTCATTCCTAACCAAACATTAAATACGCCTAAGGTTAATGTTTCAATTGCAAAATAATCAACTGTCCCAAAATCAGAAATTGTTTCCATTAGTACTAAGGCCAAGCCAGCAATTATACCAGGACGACCAAATGGAATAGCAACATTGAAGAAGGAATTCCTTCCATAAATAGAACTAGTTTGAAAAAAAGATATAGGTGTCGTTATAAATGATGCTCTAGTCATTAAATATACGTATGGATACAATACAGAAGACATTACCAAAATTGCACCTTCCATTGATCGCACATTTGGAAACCAGTAATCTTTTGAGCTCGTCCAACCAAATATGTCTCTTAGCAATGATTGAAGAGGACCAGCATATTCAAAAAAATCGGTATAAGTATAGGCAATAATATAAGCTGGGACAGCAGCTGGTAATAATAACATCCATTCAAAAAATTTTTTCCCAAAAAAATTATATCTTGTCACTATCCAAGCAGTGGTCACACCAAAGACTAAACTTAATCCTCCAACACCAAACATTAGAATTATTGTATTGGTTAGATATCTGGGCAAAACAGTAGAAAATAGATGTGGCCATAGTGATGTATCGCCTAAAATCGCGTAATAAAATATTGAAAAAATAGGGGCGATAATTATCAAAGCAATTATCGCCACAGAATTGGACCATAAATTAAAATTTATCAAAACAGTTAACCTATAATTTACCAGCCTACTCTATCAATGATTTTCTGAGCTACGGGAGCAAGTTCTGCAAGTTTTTCAACAGGCAGTTTATCTTCTTTAAACGCGCCCCATGATTTTAACTCATCAGTTAATTGCATATCTGGATTAACCGGATATTCATAGTTTATAGAACTGTAAAGAACTTGTGCTTTTGGCTGAGTCAAAAATTCAAGTAGTGCAATCGCGTTGTCTTTATTTTTAGAGTACTTAATTACACCACCGCCAGCAACATTTATGTGATTACCTCTGTCTTCTTGGTTAGTAAAAACTAACTCTATTGAGTTAGCCCATTCTTTTTGTTCTGGATTCTTTTCATTAAATTTCATTTTTCCAAAATAATAGGTATTCATTACAGCAATATCGCAGACACCCTCATAAATTGCTTTTGCTTGAGCTCTATCATTACCCTCAGGTTTACGTGCTAAATTTGCAACAATGCCTGCTGCCCATTCTTCAGCAAAAGCTTCTCCATTTGCAGCAATAATTGAAGCTAAAAGTGATCTATTGTAGTCATGGCTGCCAGGTCTTGTACAAATTTTACCTTTCCATTTTGTGTCAGATAGATCTTCTATTCTTTTAATTGAGTTTTTTGACACTCGTTCTTTTGAGATTGCAACAATTCTAGCTCTCTTTGAAAGTGCAAACCATTTATTATTACTATCTCTTAAATGATTTGGGATATTCATATTCAAAATATCTGAATTAATTGGTTGCAAAATATCCTTTTCAACAAATTGGTTTAATCTTGCTATATCGACTGTTAATACCAAGTCAGCAGGTGTATCTTCACCCTCAGCTAAAACTCTTTCTAGTAATCCTTTTTTTGCATGTAAAACATTTACCTTTATGCCAGTCGATTTTGTAAATTCCTCAAAGAAAGGATCTATTAAAATCGGCTGCCTGTAAGAATAAACATTAACCTCTTTGGCAAACAAGTTTAGTGAAATGGTAGATGCAATTAGTATCAATAGTAATCTAAAAATAATTTTCATATAACCTTCTTTTTTTGTGGAGATAATAAATATCTCCACGTTCTATGATTAAGAATCTTATTAAAAATTATCAGAATACGAATGTAGATCTATATAAATTTTTTTTTAATATCAGTGTTGTTAAAATTCATAAAATTAGATTTATTCTAAATTTAAAGTTAAAAATGTTGGGGCCACTTTGGGCCCCTATCAAAACTATTTTATTGAAATAAGTCTAGCTTTTTTTTCTTCTGGAATAATTCTCTCCAAATCAATCGCTAAAAGTCCATTCTTCAATTCAGCATCTTTAACTTTGATATCTTCTGAAATTGTGAACGATCTTTCAAACTGTCTTGTTGAGATTCCTTTATGGATTACACCATTACCATTTTCATTAACCACTTTTTCTTTAGGTTTATTTCTAACAGTTAGGTTGTTTTCTTTTAATTCAATCTCAATATCTTCTTTACTATATCCAGCGAGAGCAACTTCAATTTTATAGTTATGCTCATCAACTCTATGAATATTGTAGGGTGGATAATTTGTATTGTATCTTTCCGTAGACTCCAACATTCTATCAAATTCATCAAAAATTGAGTCAAATCCAACAGAAAATGGTCTTAGAGAATTCCAAACGGATAGGTTTCTAGTCATAATAACTCCTTTATTAAGCAAGTTTATTTTGCCCGCACCCACAATGGCATACAGACATATATTATGTGGGGATGATTGTGTTTAATTCAAGTCTTTGTTATTTTTTTCTTATAAACGACAATCCATCAGAGAGTGGTAAAAGAGAGAATTCCACTCTTGTATCATTTTGTATTTTTAAATTTAAATCACGGATAGTTTTTGTTTGAGAGTCTTGTTTAGTTTCATCTGCCACATCACCATGCCAAAGCATATTATCAATAATTATTATCCCATTAGAGACTAATAAATTCAGAGACAATTCATAATAATTTGGATAATTATTTTTATCAGCATCTATAAAAATTAAGTCATAACTCTGTTGACGGTCTATCATGCTTTGCATTACCTCAACACCATCTCCAATAATCGATTCAATTTTTGAGCTCATTTTATCTAATTCCCAATATTTTTTTGCTAAGGATAAAAATTCATCTGAATTATCAACAGTTACGATTTTTCCTGATTCAGGTATACCTCTAGCCAAAAACAAAGTGCTCATCCCTGTAAACCTTCCAATTTCTAAACAGTTTTTAGCATTAGAAATTTTAGTTATCATTTCTAAAAACTGACCTTGTTCTTTTGCAATCTGCATTTGGGAAACACTACCAAGTTTTAAAGTTTCATTTTCTAGTTCAGTAATTATTTTATCTTCTCGGTAACCTACGCTTTGTAAGTATTGCACAAGTGCTTCATTAATTTCAGTTTGAGTGCTCATTAATTTATGGTTTCAAATATTTCAGGTAGTTTTTGAGTTTTTTTATCTGAAATAATGAAACAGCCTTTTATTTTATTTATTAAATTATCATCTATATTTTTGCTTGAGTATAAACTTAACAGAGGAGTTGAGGAATTTACTTCATCGCCTATATTGAGAACATTATCATATCCAACTCCATAATTTATTTTATCGGTAACCTGTTTTCTTCCACCTCCAAGTTCAATAAGTATAAGGCCTAATTCTCTGGTATGAATATTTTCTATCCACCCGCCTTCCATAGAAAATATATCTTTTTGAATAGATGTATTGGATAGATCTTTTTCACAAGATGTTAAAATATTTTTTGGTCCACCCAAGGCTGCAACCATCATTTCAAATTTTTCTGCAGCTAGTCCATTATTAATAACAGTATTAATTTTATTATAAGCCTCTTCTTTCGAAATTTTATAAATGTTTACTAATAGCGAAGATATTAATTCATTAGTGATCTTTTCTAATCGGTGATCTTTAAAATCATTTTTAATATATTTTATGCATTCTAATATCTCTAGTGTATGACCAGCACTTTTACCTAAGACCTGATTCATATCTGTTAATATAGCTTCGCAATATAAACCTGCTCCTTTAGCGACTCTTACTAAGGAGTTGGATAAATCTCTTGCTATATCAATAGTGCTATTAAAAGATCCATTACCAACTTTTACATCAAGTACTAAAGATGAAAGACCGCTTGCAATTTTTTTTGAAAGAATAGATGATGTTATTAAAGGTAAAGATTCTACTGTACCTACAATATCCCTTATAGAATATAATTTTTTATCAGCTGGTGCTAAGTTAGAGGTTTGACCAATAATTGCACAACCAACGTCTTTTACAACTTTTTTAAAAGTTTCTAAATCAGGCTTTGTATTGTACCCAGGTATTGAATCAAATTTATCTAGAGTACCACCGGTATGACCCAAACCTCTACCTGAAATCATAGGTACATATAGTCCACAAGCTGCAAGTATTGGTGCTAAAATAACGCTCGTCTTGTCCCCAACTCCACCAGTTGAGTGCTTATCACAAACCAACTCAGAATCTACAATCTCAGACCAATTTAGTGTATCGCCTGAGTTCGTCATCGCTTCAGTTAAACAAACAGTTTCTTCAGGAGTCATTCCATTTGAAAATATTGCCATGCTCATTGCTGCAATTTGCGCATCTGAAAAAGATCCATTTGTTAAACCGTCTACAAAAAAGTTGATATCTTCTTTTGAAAGATCTTGGTTGTCTCTTTTTTTTCTAATTATCTCTTGAGGTATCATCGAATTGAACTTCTTGTATAAATTGTTTAATTAAATTTAAAACATTGTTCTCTGCTAAACTTGCATTCTCTAAAGTTTCCTGATGACTTAATTTTGTTTTATTCATACCAGCAGCTAAGTTGGTGATTACGCTGATACCAATAACGGGAAGTCCGCAATGATTAGCAACTAAAACTTCTGGTACTGTAGACATTCCAACTGCATTTCCACCTATTACTTTTAAGGCATTGATTTCAGCAGGAGTTTCAAAATTTGGTCCTGAGTACATACAATAGATACCTTCATAAATTTTTTGATCTATTTTTTTAGCGACTTGTATTAACTGATCTCTATAAAACTTGTGATACCCATCACTCATATCATGAAAGCGAGGGCCATACTCTTCAGCATTAGGTCCAATAAGTGGATTAAAACCACTCCAGTTAATATGATCTTTAATTGCCATTAAACTGCCAGCCGGCATAGCTTCATCTAAACTACCTGCTGCATTTGTAACAACTAATAACTTAGACCCAATGTCCTTTAATACTCTTATGGGTGAAGCTAAACTTTGAGGATTATGCCCTTCATAAATATGTGATCTTCCATACATACAAACAACATTTAAAGTATTTATTTTTCCTAAAACTAATTTACCTGCGTGACCTTTGACAGTTGGCTGTGGAAAATCAGCTAACTGTTCATATGAGATTGATTCTTGAATATCTTTTTCTTCAAAAAAATTAGTTAGTCCACTTCCTAAAATTACGGCAATATCGGGTGAAGTATTATTTGTTATTTCTAAAAATTTTTTTGCCGAGGGTAACATTAAAGATTCTCTGGGCCAAAAGAATCTGGAAGTAATTCTTCGAGCGTAGATGTTTTCATATGACCATTTTCATTACACATATGAATCTTAGTATCTAAAGTAGCAAATTCTCTTAACCTCTGTCTACAACCACCACAGGGTGAGCATAATAATTCACCTGAACCTATAACCACAACTTCTAAAATTTTTTTGTTTCCATTAGATATCATATTTCCAATTGCAGTTGCTTCGGCACACTGGGATTGAGGATAGGCAGCATTTTCAACATTACAACCAGTAATAATTTTACTATCTTCTGTTAGAAAAGCTGCTCCTACTTTAAAATTTGAATAAGGCACATGAGCTTGCTCTCTAACTTTTTTTGCAGCCTTGAATAAACTATCAAAATTTTCTGAAACCATATTGTTGTTTAACATGAAATTACTAAAAAAATTATTTATTTCTAAATCTTAAACAATTCTTGAGACAAATCAGGAAGTTCGTCTCCCCAAAAAACTTCTTTACGTAAAAATTCTGGATCTTGGTTAAAACAAACAGACATTGCAGAATTATAAACAGCCCTTGAGTCAATAGTCGAATTTAGATCTCTTCCCTCAAATAATTCTTTCTTTTTTAGTCCAGGCCAATCTGTATAAACTTGAGATTTTTTTAGCAAGCCTCCAGCCATTAGTATTGCACTTCCATATCCATGCTCAGTTCCATAGCCTCCATTTTGTTTTATAGTTCGGCCAAATTCAGTTAGAGTAAGAATAAGAGTATTATCAAACGCTTGACCAAGATTTTCATGTAAAATAGTAACAATTTTATTTACTTCTTCTAGTTCATCAGCATGCGCTCCATCAACGCCTCCTTGAGCAGCATGGGTATCAAAACCATCTAAATCAAATACAGCAACTCGAGGACCACTTTGATCTTTTAATTGTTTAGCAGCTTCAAGAGCAAGTTTTTTTCTATCATCAGAGTCAGTAGCTATTTGCATAGACAATGGTCTTTGTCTAATTGTATCAAGTGTAGATTTAATTAGCTCGTTATGCTCACCCTTAAATTCATTATAAATTTGATCTATTAACTTTGTTTCAACAAAATCTGGTGATGGGAAGAAGTTATTATTCTGTGGCACACCTCTTAATAAGAGTGGCATTGGTAAAGATATTGCCAAACCTTTTCCTATAATATTTGAAGCTAGTAATCCCCTACCAAGCCATCCCGTTTTTTCTTTGTATGGAATGTGTGCTCCAGTTTCCATTAAATTTTGTCCATCAAAATGTGATCTGCCCGTGTAAGGAATATTTGTTGCATGAACAAATGCCGCTTGATTTTTTTGCCAGAGTTTATGAAAAATTTCTAATTTAGGATGAAGGCCGAAGTCGCTGTTCAAATTAAGAACGTCTTCCAAAATGAGTTTTTTTCTTAATTTTTTGAGACGTTTATCTCCAATAACAGGAACAGCTGTTAAACCATCCATTCCTCCACGAAGTGATATAATAATTAGATTTTTTTTCTGCATTGAAGCGAAACTTATTTTTGGAAAATATCCAGAAAGAAACAATGTTGTTGATCCTCCAATTAAAAAATTTCTTCTTGTGCAGTTCATATTTTTAATACTCCTGGCAAATTACAAATGACTCCATACTTTTGCCCTAAATCATAATCTGATGTGCCAAATCTAAAATTATCAATAAGAGACGCCATATTTTTATGATCTTCAAAATTATTTTTAAGACAAGATAAAATAAAACCATGGGATCTGTTTCCAGATTTAACAAGCATTGGAAGTTCAACTGAAGCAAACCAAAAGCGGCGTAATAATAATTCTGGCGATACCCAATCTACCTCCAAATCACTCCAACCATTAGGTTGTTTGGCACGATAAGGTGAATGCCCTATTTCTCTAAGTATCCATGATAATTGTCTTTGTCTGTTATTTGGCTTTGACTTGAAAGTATAATTCATTTTTTCAAAAGAAAGTGGAATATTTAAATCAAACATTCTTGATAATTGCATTAACCATATTTCAGGTGGATGAAATTTATGTGTATTCTCATTATATTTGTAAGCTTGCGTTATAACTGCTTTGTGAATTTCAATTAAGTTTCCATCGGATTTGTTCCATGCTTCTATTACTGGGTTTATCATTTCGTCTGTTGGTTCATCTGTAATAAAATGCCTACATAATTTTGTTGAAACAAATTTGATGCAGATCGGGTGTGTTGCCAAGTCATGAATTACTTTAGCAAGTTCTCTTTTTGCGTCATTTTTATATTTAACTCCTAAAACAATTTTATCTCCTTTTTGATGCATTTCTTGATCAAACCATATATCACCGGTTTCTAAGTTTTTTCTATCCCATTTGTGAGCCCAACCTGTCATGATATAGGCTAACTGAATTACATCTTCCTGTGTGTATCCAGCATTTGGAGATACTGTATGTAACTCTAATAATTCTCTTGCATGATTTTCGTTTATGGTTTCTCCCCACTCCATTCCTTTTTTAGAATTGGGACCAAAAGATTCTGAATTATCAAGGTGATGAATCATACACCATGAAGTCGTTACTGACTGAACCATGTCTTCAAAAGTTTTAACCATGTTAGGTCTAATAATTTCACGTTGATAGGGTCCGGTACTAAACTCTGCTAGGAAATCTTTTTCACTTATGGCAAAATGATTTCCCCAAAAAAGCCAGAAACGCTCGAAAACAGGTTGCTTGGAATACTTTGTCTGAAAATGACGAATAGCATGTTCATTTAATTCAAAATATCTTTCACCAGTTTTTATTCTTAATTCATCTTTTGCTTTTCTATACGCATGTTTATCATTTTTAAATTTTTTTCTTAAAACTTCTCTATCTCCGTACACCCATTCGCCATATTTTTTTCTTAAATCTTTTTCTGTTGGGATTGTTCCAGGCCACAAGAGATCGGGTATGGTATCTAATTGATTTATTGCCCAGTTAAGAGGATCTTTATCTGGTTTTTCATTTGGCGACAGGCCAAACGCTACTCGTCTATAAAAATTTAATGACATATATAAAAAAAAATAGTTTACATATATTTATAATTTTTAAAATAAAATTTGATGAAAAATATACCTCTAAAAATTTGTGGCATAACAAATGTAAAATCTGTTGAAGTAGCACATAAAAATAAAATAAAATCATTGGGTTTTGCAAGTAAAAATTTGAATGGACCAAACACAGTTAGTGACAAAAAAATACAATCATTAATTAAAGAGTGTAAAAATTATAAGATAGAATCAGTACTTCTGACTCGGTATGTATCTTTAGACAAGCTAATAGAGCAAATAGATTTTACAAAACCAAAGACAATTTCATGTTCATATCATTTTCCCAAAAAAGATTTATTAAAAATAAAAAAAATATTTAGAAGATTAAAAATTGGTATTGCAATTAATCCGGAAAATTTTGATAAAAAATACATTGAATCAATTAGAAAAATTGTTGATGTTATTTATTTTGATATGAATGTTTATAGGAAAAAGAGTATTAAAAAGTATTCATTGAGAAAAAGTATTAAACAAATACAGTTTATAAAAAGTAAAAATATTCCAGTTTATATTGGTGGCGGTATAGACAAAAAAAATGTTTCCAACATTCTAAAACAAATAACACCTTTTGGATTAGATATTTCTAGAAGCCTAAAAAATCAAAGAAATTTAATTTCTAAATCAAAACTCAAAGATTTTTTAAATCAAATTTCGGTAGGATAATCTTTTAATAATATATTTATTTTGCAATTCTTTTGACAATACGTTTATTGATTTTTTTTCAAGCGGATGTCTGAAAAATGGATCAATATCGAGTATTGGATATAACACGAAGTCTCTTTCAGCTGCTCTTGGGTGAGGAATTATTAAATTTTTTTTATTAAATTTTTGTTTGCCAAAAAAGATAATATCCAAATCAATGTTTCTTGGACCATTAATAATTTTTTTATTTTTTTTTAATTTTTTTTCAATTTTATATATATTATTTATTAATTCTAATGGCTGCTGATTGGTTAATAGCTTTATTGCGGTGTTAAAAAAATTACTTTGTGATTTATATCCATAAGGTGAAGAAATATAAATATTTGCAAATTTTTTTATATTACCAATATTTTCTAACTCTCTAACGGCACACCGTAAATTAAATATAGCATTACCTAGATTTGAACCAAGTGCGATTATTGTTTCAGT
>CACNCW010000017.1 GCA_902619055.1 uncultured Alphaproteobacteria bacterium | reverse complement strand
AGAAGAATATCATATCATGAGACATTTGGTTAATTTAGAAACTGTTAAAACTTACGAGGGTGCGGAGGATATTCATTCACTTATTTTAGGTAAAAATCAGACAGGAATTTCTAGTTTTTAATAATTTTCTTATTATTTATACTATTTAAAATTGATAGATTTTCTATTTTTGTATAATTCTATTAATAAATTAATTAATTTATTCATATAATCTCGGGAGGACATATGAAAAAAAACTTTAAAAGACGTGACTTTCTTAAAAAGGCAGGAATTGGTGCAGCAGCTGCAACAGCCGTTTCATCTTTCCCAGCTCCAGCTATTGCAGCTGATAGAATAGAAGTCAACTGCGTTGCTACTTGGGGTAGAGGCTATCCTGGACTAGGTACAGGAGCTGAAGCTGTTTCTCAAAGAATATCAGACCTAAGTGATGGTCGTATTGTTGTAAATCACTTTGCTGGTGGAGAAAGAGTAGGACCATTAGATGTATTCACAGAAGTTACATCTGGAAATGCCCAAATGTATAATAGTGCTGATTACTATTGGATTGGACAACATCCAGGTTGGGGGTTCTTTGCAGCAGTTCCTTTTGGAATGATAGCAACTGAAATCAACGGATGGATACGACATGGTGGTGGACAAGAACTTTGGGATGAACTTGGTGATGAATTTGGTTTGAAAAACTTTATGGCTGGAAACTCTGGTGTTCAAATGGGTGGATGGTTTAATAAAGAAATTAATTCTCCAGATGATTTCAAAGGTCTTAAAATGAGAATTCCTGGATTAGGTGGAATGATGATGTCTAAACTTGGTTTATCTGTTGTAGGTGTGCCAGGTGGACAAATATATGAAAACTTAATCAATGGAACCATCGATGCAACAGAATGGGTAGGACCATGGAATGATGAAAGATCAAGATTCTATGAAGCCGCAAAGTATTATTACTGGCCTGGATGTCATGAACCAGGAACATTAATAACATTAGGTTGTAATAAATCTTGGTTAACAAGTTTAAGCAAAACAGATCAAATGATTATTGAGCATGCTTCAACAGTTCAAAACGAAAGAATGTTGACTGAATATAATGCAAATAATGGAGCTGCATTGCAGAGACTTGTTAATGATCATGGTGTAGAGCTAAGAGAATTCAACGAAGATGTTATCGACGCAATGGGTGAAGCAGCAGAACAACTGTATGAAGAACTTGCTGAAGGTAATGAACTAACTGGAAGAATTCTTGCAAGCTTTAGAAAATCAAGAAGTGAAATAAGTGGTTGGCTAGAAAAAGCTGACTCAGCTTTCTTTACTCAAAGAAATAGAGTACTTGAAGGTTAAATTTTAATTCATGTGGGGAGTTTACTCCCCACTTTTTTTTATGAATATTTCAAATATTTCTAAATTTTTTTCAATTTGTTTAATCTTAATAGTATTTGCATTTATAGTTAATAATTATTTAACTTTCGCAGGTGATTGGCCTGGAGCGTTTACAATATATAACTCGGCAAATATATATTCATCGTTTCAATTTTTTCTTTATTTATTAGCAATTATTTTTCCATTAATATTTATTTATTATAATAAAAAACTGGATAATTTGACTCTTGCCAATAACCTTGAAAGAGTTAATGATTTTATAATTAGATTTGGTTTTTGGTCAGTATTAATAATAGGAATAATTGACGCCATAATTTCTTTTCTAATAATTGAAGGTTTCCTTGAACAAATGATTGGAAAAAGTTGGAACATAAAATTTTCAAATAATTCTTTTCGAGCACCATATGTTCATTTTCCTCTATTATTTGTATCATTAATTTTTGCATATTACTTCAGAGCTCTCAATTTCTACTGGTTAGCATTTCTTGTTGTAATTGCAGAATTTCAAATTGTTATTTTAAGATTTGTTTTTTCATATGAACAAACTTTAATGAGCGATCTTGTGAGATTTTGGTATGGAAGCTTATTTTTATTTGGAAGTTATTATACTTTAATTAAAGATGGCCACGTTAGAGTTGATGTTTTGTATACTAATTTTAGTGAAAAAAATAAAGCAAGAGTAAATCTTTTTGGAAGTTTATTACTAGGTATTCCACTTTGCTTAACTGTATTCTTTCTTGGGATGTATTGTAAACAATGTGTTTTAAATCAACCAATAATGAATTTTGAAACATCTCAAAGTACCCAAGGAATGAATATCAAATATTTAATGGCTGGTTTTTTAATAATATTTGCTCTTACAATGCTAATACAATTTATAATTTATTCATTAAGAAGTTTAGAAGTAATTAGAAAGAATTAATAATGGAATTATTTTTTCTTTTTTTATTAATATTTTTAATGGCATTTGCACTTGCTTCTGGATATCCATTAGCTTTTGCTCTTCCTGGTTCAGCTATTATATCAATATTTTTAGCTGGTTTAGCAGGATATTTA
Organism: uncultured Alphaproteobacteria bacterium; assembly: GCA_902619055.1. The sequence continues at coordinate 17,833 of CACNCW010000017.1, read as the reverse complement.
ATTGAAGGTAATCCAAACGAATATTTTATATCTGATGGTCCTTTTCAATGGCTTAATGCAGGAATAACAAATTTCCGAGGAGTATATTGGGAGGTAGAAAGAGATACATTGATAGCAATACCTCTTTTTATTTTTATGGGAATAATGCTTGAAAAATCAAAAATTGCAGAAGATCTATTAATAAGTATGGGGCAATTGTTTGGACCTATTCCGGGAGGATTAGGTATTTCTGTAATTTTTGTTGGCGCATTATTAGCTGCTACGACAGGCATTGTAGGGGCTACGGTAGTTGCGATGGGTTTAATTTCTTTACCAGCAATGATGAAAAATAATTATAATAAATCACTTGCGTCTGGAATTGTTTGTTCTTCTGGTACACTTGGTCAAATAATTCCACCTTCAATTGTCCTTATTATTTTGTCAGATCAATTAGCATCTGCTTCAGATGCGGCAGATAATATGAGAATAGAAAATTATAAAAACGTGACTGGTTCTACAAATATACCAAGTCAATTTAGTGTAGATTCAGTCAGTGCTGGGAATATGTTTTTAGGAGCTTTCTTACCTGGTTTAGTTCTTGTTGGTCTATACATGTTATATGTTTTACTGATTGGAATATTTAAAAAAGAAGCAGTACCTCCAGTAGAATATGAAGGAAATTATGACAGAGATTTCTTTAGGAGAGTTTTTCTATCGCTTGTCCCACCATTAGCATTAATTTTTGTAGTATTAGGTTCAATATTACTTGGTATAGCAACAGTAAATCAAGCAGGTGCCATAGGTGCTGTAGGTGCAGGTGTGATGGGTGGTTATAGATTGTATGATAAAAAAAACAAATATACACCAGCTTTAATAACTATAATTTCATTAATAGTAATAACCTTTATTGTAATAAATTTTCAACTTAATGTTAAAAATATTTCATCAACATCAGAAGTGGTAGCTTTAGTAATTGCAATATTTGCAGTTATATTTTTACTTGTTGGTGTTGTTTGGAGTTTTTGGAGAACATTTAAAATAAATAATGTTTTAAAAAACGTAATGATTGAAACAAGTTTAACTACTTCAATGGTTTTTATAATTCTGATTGGGGCTGCAATGTTAACAGCAGCGTTTAGAGGTTTTGGAGGTGAAGAAATAGTTAAGGATTTTCTCACTAGTCTTCCTGGAGGTTTTTGGACACAATTTATAGTTGTAATGGCAGTTATATTTGTACTCGGTTTTTTTTTAGATTTCATAGAAATTGCTATTGTTGTTGTTCCTATAGTTGCACCGATACTATTAGCTGAAACATCAGCAAATGTTACTGCAGTTTGGTTGGGTGTAATGATTGGTGTAAATATGCAAACTTCATTTTTAACTCCACCATTTGGATTTTCACTATTTTATCTAAGAGGAGTAGCACCAAAATCAATAAAAACGACTGAAATTTGGAAAGGTGCAAGCGTGTTTATAGTACTTCAATTAGTTGGTTTAGGTGTAGTTGGATATTTTCCACAATTAGTAAATTATTTACCTCTTAGATCTTATTATTCATCAGAAGTTTCTCCTCCTCCAATTAATCCTAAACTTCAAGAATGTTTAATAGATTATTCTTATAATAAATATGAAGAAAATTTTTCTGAATCAATATTAATTACAAATGACATAATGACTACCAATATTGATTTTTTACCAGAGAAACAAAATAAAAATTTTACTAATATGATTAATAACATCAATGACTCAAAGAATTTGATAGAAGAAGTAAAATTATCACGTAAAAATTTTAACGATTACTCTATTAATTATAAGCCACTTCACACAAAAGTAAGGAATATTGAAAAAAATATTTATAAGAAATTGTCAAAGATAGAAAAAATTAAAAAAGAAATTAGACTTGAAACTGAACTTAATGAAATTCAGAAGTTTGAAGAGGAAATTTTTGAATTAGAAAATGAAATTGAGAGTATAAAAATGACAATTCCATCAAATTGGAAAGAGGAAAATGATAATTTCAAAACAATATTAAATAATTTTAAGAAAAAGAAACTTAGTTATAATAAATCAGTAGATAACTCATTTAATGATTTACAAAAATTTATCAAAATTTTTCAAAATGCTAAAGAATTTTCAAAATTAGAAATTAATTTTAATGAGTTATTAAATAATGTTAATGAAGAGAGAGATGGAATAGAAGAAATAATTAAAAATATCGAGAGATTATTTAATTCTTTCACTGACACTTCAAACATTACAAAACCAATCAAAAAAGCAAGAAAATTGTTGAAAAAAAATTACAATAAGAAAACAGAAGCATTAGCTTTAATTAATGAAGCAAAAAAAATATACAATTTTGAAAAAAATTGGAGATTGGATGGTAATAAAATTATCTTAAGTGATTTAATTAAATTATCTGAAACTGGTACTGAGACTTTTGGATTAAGAAAACAAGAGAAACTTAATAAAGAGCAAGCTATTTATTTAGCTTCATGTAAATCTGTACATGAAGATATTTCTTTATATTTTTAGTTAATTTTTTTTTCTATATCCATTACTATATGAATATAATCCATTGCATGACCTGATGGATTTTCTGTTACTTCCTCAAGATAAGCATTATAAAATTGATCGACAATTTGATTTATTTCATTAGGATTTCTTTTTTCTAATGCTGTTTTAAATACAGTTTCTGACCAACTTCTCATTGTTGGTATTAATGTTTCAGCATATTCTCTTGATGACATAGTAGATTTATTTTTATTATAATGAACTTTAAAAGGGCAATCGGTAAACATAGTTTCGCATCTTTTAAGAATCAACCCAGATTTTGATATTTCTGAATTAGGGTCATCAAAAGGTTTTCTAAATTCTTCAACAGTTCTATAATGTTGAGTAAAAGTAGCATTAACAAATTCTTCATTAGTAATAATCCCATTTTGCTCTAAATTTTTCCAATGTTTAGTAAAATTATTAAACATGTTATGACCGCCAGTGTTACCTAAATATCGACCCTTTTCATCTATTCCAAAATTTATACAAATAAACCTTCCACCTGGAACTAATTCATTTGATCGATTTAATAAAATTGTTTCCCAATCTTTTAGAGCTTGGTTTTTAAATTGTTTTTTTTCTTTTTCATTTGAACCTACCATATGAACATGGTTATTTATCAAACATGGTCTTTCTGAAACATAGTGCATTGCAGTCGCAGAGAATCCTAAGGATAAACTATTGTTAGACATCAATTGTTTATGAAAACCTGTACCACATCCGTGCACGAAAACATTTTCAAATTTATTCTGGTAAGCAAAATTATCATTACCTTGCATTCCTTGCATCATTCTAAATAAAACTGAAAAGTCATTAGATGCTAAATCAGTATACAACATTTCAATTTCTCTATTATCTCCAGATTTTTTTATTTTTTCAATAATATTAAACCACATTTCTTGACTTGTACCGCCATCAGCACTGCCAAAATCAGCTATTCTAAGTTTGTCAACTTTAGGAATGTTTTTAAAGGCTTCTTCAATTAATACTTCCATTTTATCTATAGCATTTTTTGCCCCAACAGTTTTTTGAGAGTAATAACCCTCACCTTTCATTGATAAAACAGATTGTGTATTTAGATTAGGTTTGTTCATGTAATAATTTTAAACGTATTGAATTACAATAAAAGTATTTATTAATCAAATTTAAGATTTTTATTAAAATATTTAGGGACTTTTTTTCCTGCCTGAGCTCTTTTTCCCATCCAAAAATCAACATATTCTATCTTTCTATTCTTAGAGCCAGTGCTCCATTCTAATCCATCTTCAATAGTTAACTGAGTGACATCGGATAAAAAATCATCTTTCTTAATTTTAATTAATTGAACCCCTCCACCCTTTTGTAATTTTGGCAAAGCATCAATTTCAAAAATTAACATTTTTTGTAACTTTGTAACGCAAGCTATGTGTTTTTTTGAAAGATTTAATACTTTAATAACTACATCATTATTTTTTAAATTAAATAATTGCTTACCTTTCTTTTGGCTTGTTACAAGAGTTTCAGTATTACTAATAAATCCTTTGCCATTTTTGGATACAATTAAGAATTCTTGATCGATTGATGATAGTAATCCAGTAATTTTATCTTTAGGCATACTATCAACAAAATAAATAAATGATTTGGGGTTACTATTGCCACCTGGTAAAATATTTGGATCTATCGTGTAAACTTTACCGGAAGAAACAAACAAAAGTATTTTTTGATTTGAATTTAAATTAACTGAAAATAGATTTTCTTTTTTTATTTTTTCAATTTCCTTTTCATCAGTTATCTCTTTAATTCTCTTGAGCTGAAAATCTTTATTAATGATAACGGTGAATTTTTCAATTTCTTTAAATTCATCAATACTAATATCAATATCATTATTTTGTTCTGATGAAATTAAAGATTTTCTCTCCTTTATATCGATATCTAAATCACCCTTTATAAGATCTAATTCACTTACTATAAATTTATCTAATGTTTTTTTATCTTTAATTAATTTATTAAGATATTTTAATTCTTCATTTAATTTTTGGATTTCATCTTTAATATTTTTTTCATCAATCTTTCTTAGAGATCCTAAACGCATACTTAAAATTGAATCACACTGTAAATCAGACAGTTTGTATTTTTTTATTAATTCTTTTTTAGGATTATCCTTAGTTCTTATTATTTTTATTATAGAATTTAAATTTTTAAAGACAATTTGATACCCCTTAAGAATTTCTAGTCTCTTTTTAATTTTTTCTATATTAAATTTGGATTTTCTTTTAATGGTAACTTTTCGATGTTCTAAAAAATTAGAAAGTATTTCAATAATTCCAATTTGTTTGGGTTCTATACCATCAATTAATACATTAAAATTACAAGAGTACTTAATAGATAAGTCAGTTAATTTAAAACATAAGCTTATTAATTTTTCTGCATCAATATTTCTGGTCTTTGGTTTTAAGACTATTCTAATATTTTCATCAGACTCATCAACAACATCATCAAGAGGTAATTTTTTATTATTTATATTATTAGCAAGTTGCTCGATTATCTTAACTTTATTAACTTGATATGGAATTTCAGCAATAATGATTTGATACAAACCATTTTTTAATTCTTCTATTTGGTATTTAGCATTAATATTGAACGAGCCCTTGCCATTCTTATAAATTTGCTTTTTTTCATTACTGTCTAAAATTATTTCTCCACCTGTAGGAAGATCTGGTCCATTAATAATTTTTAAAATTTCAGTTAGGGAAGCTTTATCTTTTTTTATTATTAATTTTAATGCATCAATTAATTCAACAATATTATGAGGAGGAATGTTTGTGGCCATGCCTACAGCTATTCCCATTGCTCCATTAATTAAAATATTAGGAAGCTGAGATGGTAGAACCACAGGTTCTAAATTTTGACCATCATAATTATCTTTAAAATCTACAGAATTTTCTTCGATGCCATCAAAAAAATAATTTGTATAATCTTGTAATCTTGCCTCGGTGTATCGCATTGCTGCAGGATTATCACCATCAATATTTCCAAAATTACCCTGGCCATCAACTAATGTAATTCTTGTAGAAAAATCCTGCGCCATCCTTACCAAACTATCATAAATTGCTTGATCTCCATGCGGATGAAATTTACCCATCACATCACCAACAATTCTTGCACATTTTTTATAACTTGAACTTTTGAAAAGTTTTAGTTGATACATTGAATAAATTATTCTGCGATGAACAGGTTTTAATCCGTCTCTCACATCAGGTAATGACCTTGAAACAATAGTTGATATTGCGTAAGAAAGATACTTTTCACTAAGTATATTATCTAGTTTAGACTCAATTATTTTGTTCATTCTTTTCTAAAAAACTGATTATATTTTTCTTAAATAAAATATACTGATTTGGCAATTTATGATTTAAATTTGATAAATGATTTTTAATAAAAATAATTTCAAAAATTTTAAAAAAATTATTTAAAGAGTTATAATCGAATGCAATATTTGAATTACTGACAAAAAGATGGTGAGGAAAATCAATAGTATAGTTTGAGTAATTTTCTTTAAATTCTAAAGTATCTGTATCAAAATATTTTAATCTATTATTGTTTACATAATCTAATTCGTATCCAATATATTTAAGTAAATCAAATAAGTAGATACAAAAGAAATTTAACCATTTTTTTTTACGAATCATAATTTCTAAAAACTCTTTAGAAATTTTATATATTTGGTTTATTTTCTGTCCTTCAATTACTGAGGCATTAATTAAAGATACAACTGAAAGTAGGCAGCTTAGTTTATATTTATCATTAATAATACTTGATAAATAAGGTTTTGATAATTCAGCTTTTATTGATGGTGGACGATTACCAATGTATGTTACATCCAAATTTAAAAAAAAACCAAGTTGCATTATATTTTTCTTATTTTTTGAAAGTCCCCCATATACAATTCCTGAGAATACTTCATCCGTATCTGATAAAAATTTAATTAATAGATCATTATCTTTGAAAACTTTTGAATGTATAAGTATTCCGTTAAATTTTTTTTGCATCGGATGATATAATATTGATATAAAGATGAGTTTTTACATCTAAAATATTAGAAATTTCTTTTTGACTTTTTATTCTAATATCTTTTATTTTAGATCCTTTCCTGCCCAATAATATTTTTTTGTATCTATCATTTTTAATAATAATATCTTGTTTTATTTTCAGCTGTCCATTTTTCAAATATTTAAAAGTTTTATTAGTTACTTCTATATTATATGGAATTTCCTTATGAATTAATGATAGTACTTCATTTCTTGTACATTCATTGGTGATAAAAATATCATCTTTGTCTGTGATTTCATTATCCTTATATAGCCACCTCCCATATTTTGATTTTTGTAAAAGATAATCAATTAAATTTTCAAAACCTAATTTTTTTTTAGCTGATATGTTAAAAAATTTCTCTATATTATATTTTTCTGTAATTAATTTTATATGCTTAAGTAAATTTTCAGCTTTTATTAAATCGGTTTTATTAAAAATAATTGAAATATTCTTTTTTAATTCATAAAGTTTAGGAAAGTCATTTTTTAAATCATTCAATTCAATCCTTTTTGTATCAATTAAATACAAGATAATATCTGATTGATTTAAGCCTTCCCATAAATTTTTCTTCAATTTAGTTTTTTGAGATTTATTATCTCTAAGAAAGCTGATACCAGGTGTATCATATAGAACTAGTTGAGTATTTTTAATATTAACAATACCAATTACAAAATCTTCAGTAGTATTAATTTTTTTGTTTGTTATTGAAATTTTCTCACCAACTAGGTTATTTAATAGAGTTGATTTGCCTGCATTAGTCTTACCGACAAGACTAATTTTTAATATTTTTCTTTTCATTAATTTTTTTTAATGCAATTTCTGCTGCATTTCTCTCTGCATCTCTTATTGAAGAACCTTTTGCAATAATCTTATTTAAATTTACCACTTTAACTGAAACGGTGAATGTGGGTGAGTGAGGTGGTCCTTCTTTTTTGATTAATTTATATTCAGGAAGTTTTTTATAAAGTTGTTGTGATATTTCTTGTAATAAAGTTTTTGGATCTAAGGTTTTAGAAACTTCAATATCTAGATGTTTTGACCAAAATTTACTTATAAAATCAAATGAAGAATTATATCCACCATCTAGAAAGATTGCTCCAATTAAAGACTCTACTGAATCTGAAAAAATTGAATTTAACATTTTATTGTTTTTTTTCTTAAAATTATATTGAAGCACATCTTCTATTTGTAATTCTTGAGAAATTTTAAATAAAAATTTTTTTTGAACTAAAAAAGAATATTTTTTAGATAAATCACCTTCATTAAACTTTTTATATTTTGAAAATAATAAATTTGCTATTATTAATCCTAGTACTCGATCACCTAAAAATTCAAATCTTTCAAATTCATTTATTTTAATTTTTTTTTCATTTTCTAAATAGAAACTTGGATGAGTTAAAGATTGAATTAACAATTTGTTATTTTTAAATTTATAATTTATTTTTTTTTCAAATAGTTTGATTTTTTTACTGTATATCATTGAATTTTTTGAAAAATTCTTTCATATCTAATTGAGTTAGGCCATTTCCATATCTGTAAAAATCTTGCATTTTCCAAAGAAAAGAAAATAAATTGCGCTTTACCAACTAAATTTTCATAAGGAATGAATCCAACAGTACTTATAAATCTACTATCTTGCGAATTATCTCTATTATCACCCATTACAAAGAAATGATTTTCTGGGACATTAAATAACTGAGTATTATCCGCTATACCGTTGTCTGTGATGTCAAGAATGTTGATTTCTTTGTTAAAAAAATATTCATTATACATTCTAATTCTTTTGTTACTCGTTTTGTTATCTGTATCTATAAAATCATTTAGTTTTTTTCTTAGAATTTCTGATCCATTAATAAAAATAATACCATTTTTAATTTCTATTTTATCACCCGGAAGACCAATAACTCTTTTAATATAATCAGTTCTATTATTTTCAGGAGTTTTAAAAACTACTACATCGCCTCTCTCAGGTGTGTTTGAAAATATTTTACCTGGTATTAAAGGTATGGAAAATGGAAGAGAGTGTTTTGAGAAACCGTATGAATATTTTGAAACAAAAATAAAATCTCCTACAAGAAGATTTGGCTTCATTGATCCTGAAGGTATGTTGAACGGTTCAAATATAAATGATCTAATTAATAAAGCTATAAAGATTGCTATAAATATTGATTTTAAATTACCAAAAAAACTATTTTTTTTACCTTTAGTCATAGATTGTAACATTTGCTATTGCATATTTTTTTTCATCAGAAAGCGATACTTCGATTTGTGTATTCGAAGTTTTATTCATATTTTTAAAAATTTCTTTTGCTTTACCATGAAGTCTAATAAATGGTTTACCAAATTGGTTGTTTTTGACTTCAATATCTTTCCAAAATACACCTCTAGCTAAACCCGTGCCTAAAGCTTTGGCACAAGCTTCTTTAGCTGCATATCTTTTTGCATATGATTCTACTGAATTTTTTCTTTTCTCTGATCTTTCGATCTCAGAAATACTAAAACATCTTTTTTTAAATCTATTACCATATTTATCTATTACTTTTCTAATTCTATTAATATCAATGATGTCTATTCCATTTCCATAAATCATTTTTAACCTTTCAATCTCTCTAAGGAAGATACTTCTTTTTCCATTCTTAGTGCTGCAATAATATTTTGTAAATGATTAGAGTCTCTAACTTCAATGTCTATTATAATTTCAAAAAAATCATGTTTTCTTACTGAAAATAGAATATTTGATATATTACCATTATTTTTTGCAATGACTGTTGTAACTTTACCAAGACTTCCAGGTTTGTTAAATAATACAACAACAATTCTTGAATTAGATACGGTGTCTAAATTATTTTGATTATCCCATGAAATATTTAACCATCTATCTGGTGCATCTTGGTATGATATAAGAGTGTCACAATCAATTGTGTGAACAGCAACTCCTATTCCAGCTGTTACAATACCAACTATGCTATCTCCTTTTAATGGTGAGCAGCAGCCCGCTAGATGATATGACATACCAGCTGTCAGACCTTTTAACTTTATTGGATTTTGAGTTTTTTCATTAAATTTAGAAACTGGAATATAATTATACTCGGGATAAATTTTTTTTATGACTGAAAGTGCTGTAATTTCTCCTGAACCTATTGCAGCATAAAGATCATCAATGGATTTATAATTAAAATCATTAAGTATTTTTTGTTCAATATTTTTATTAAATTCATAATTTTCTTTTTGGAAATAATTTATTAATATCTCTCTCCCAAAAATTATGTGTTCTTCTTTCTTCTTAAACCTTGAAAATCTTCTTAACTGGGATTTGACTTTTGTAGTTACAGCAAATCTTTGCCATAAAGGTGAGGGCTGTGAAGTTTCTGATGTGATAATTTCTATTTGATCACCATTTTTTAAAATTGTTTTTAATGGCTGTAATTTGTCATTTATTTTAGCTGCTACACATTTATCCCCTATTTGACTATGAATTGCATAAGCAAAGTCTATCGGCGTAGCATTTTTAGGTAATTCAATTAGATCTCCTTTTGGAGTGAAAACAAAAATATCATTCTGGAATACCTTTATTTTGGAGTTTTGAATTAATTCATCTTGGGTGACTGAAGAATTCATTGAATCTACTAAATCATATACCCACTTATATTCTTTTGCATCTTTTTCTTTAATTTTTTTTGGATCTTTATATTTCCAATGAGAAGCAATACCAAAATCAGCAATTCTATCCATTATGTTTGAGCGAAATTGAATTTCAATTTTTTTATTTTTTGGTCCCATAACCGATGTATGAAGAGCCCTGTATCCATTTAATTTTGGCGCAGAAATGAAATCTTTAAACCTTCCTTGTATATAAGGATATTGTCTGTGGATTATGCCTAAGCATCTGTAACATTCTCTAGTTGAGTTAGTAATAACTCTAAAAGCCATAATATCTGAAAGTTGTTCGAACGAAATATTTTTATTTTTAATCTTATTCCAAATTGAATATGGAGATTTAATCCTCCCCTCGACTTTACAAAATAAATCCTCTTGAAAAAAAATATTTTTTAATTCATATCTAATTTCATCAACAATATTATCATCTTTTGATTTTAAATATTCTAATCTTTCTACAATTGTTTTTTTTGCATCAGGATTGATTATTTCAAATGCTATATCTTCTAATTCATCTTGCCACTCCTTCATTCCAAATCTTTGGGCTAAAGGAGCATATACTTCAAGAGTCTCAAGTGCTATTTTAGTTTTTTTATTTTCATCTTTAATGAATTGAATGGTCCTCATATTGTGTAATCTATCAGCTAACTTTACTAAAATTACTCTCAAATCTTTTGTCGTCGCTAAAATTAATTTTTTATAATTCTCTCCAAATTTTTGATTATTTACCTTCAATGCATATTTGTTTATCTTTGTTAATCCTTCAACAAGTTCTACTATTTGATTACCAAAATTTTTATTAATTTCTTCTATATTTAAATTTGTATCTTCTAAAGTATCGTGAAGGAGACCAGCTACAATAGAGTCGGCGTCTAATTTTATTGAAGTCAAAATTTTTGCAACTTCTAATGGATGAGTTATAAAAGGATCTCCAGATATTCTTAACTGATTACTGTGAGCTTTCTCGCTTAATATGAGTGCATGTTTTACTTTATCTTTTTCTTCATTAGTAAGGTAAGAAGTGATTAGTTCTATTTCTCTGTGAATTTCATTAGACATAAATAATATTTAAATTATTTATTTAAATTATGGTTTTAATTTATTCTATAACCTGCATTTTTTCATCCTCCGATGAATTTTCTAGATTATCTTCTGTATTATGTTTAATGATATCCTCTACCGGAATATTAGCATCTTCATTATTTTCGATTACTTCATCACTTTCTGGTTTATTAACTTCATTTTCATTCTCATCACTATTATCTTCTATTTCATTTATTTCTTCATCTTCACTAAAAGTATTATCTTGATATTCCTCAATTAAATCATTTTTTAATTGTTCTGTAGTCAGAGTTTCTTCTGCAATCTCTCTAAGAGCAATTACAGTATTTTTATCATTATCAATTTCTACGGTTGGATTTTCTCCAGAATATAATTTTCTAGCTCTATTTGAAGCGACCAGCACTAACTCAAACCTACTTGGAAATTTATCAATACAATCTTCTACTGTAATTCTTGCCATATGAGGCTTATAGTGATCAATTATTAAATGTAAATAGTTAATTATTTTTAAGTAATCTTTGCTTTTTAATATTCCAATCTCTTTGTTTTATTGACTCTCTTTTATCAATATTTTTCTTACCTTTAGCTATTCCACAAGATAATTTTGCATAACCATTATCTGAAAAGTATAAAGAAAGTGGTATTATTGTATATCCACCTTGTTTAAGAGAGCCTAATATTTTATTAAATTCTCTTTTTGTAACTAATAATTTTCTATTTCTTCCTGGGTCATAATTATTCTCATTTGAATTTTGATATTTTTTTATAAAAGAGTTAGAAAGCCAAAGTTCACCATTTTGCTCTATAATATATGAACCTCGAATGGAACCTGTGTTTATTCGTAAAGATTTGACTTCTGATCCTGTCAATACAATTCCAGCTTCAATTTTATTTGAAATTGTAAAGTTATAATTAGCCCTGTTGTTTGCGGCTATAATTTTCATTTATAAGAGTTGTAAATCTAAAAGGCAATTTTTAATAATATTTTTTGTATCATCTTTAATTTGTGATAAAGGCAATCTTGTATTTTCTTTACATAAACCTAATAATGATGCTGCATATTTAACTGGTCCAGGACTTGATTCTACAAACAAAGCATCATGTAATGACGACAATTTTAAATTAATTTCTTGGGCCTTAATAATATTTGATTCTCGCCAAGCAGAATGCATTTCTGAACATAACTTTGGCGCTACATTAGCAGTAACTGAAATACACCCATGTCCACCTTGTGCTAAATACGCTAAAGCTGTTCCATCTTCTCCAGACAGATAACAAAATTCATTTTGCATTTTTTTTCTAGTAAGTAATGGTCTAAATAAATCATTGGTTGCATCCTTTACACCAATAATATTTTTAATTTTTGATAATTCGATCATAGTTTCTATAGTCATATCAACAACTGATCTACCTGGTATGTTATAAATTATTATTGGTATATTGGTTTTTTCTGCAATTGTTTTAAAATGTTTATACAAACCTAATTGGGTTGGTTTATTATAATATGGCGTTACGATTAGTGCGGCATCTGCTCCAGAACTTTCAGCATGTTCGGTATATTCTATAGCTTCCAAAGTATTGTTTGAGCCAGTTCCAGCAATTACAGGAATTCTTTTATCGGTAATCCTAATAGTTTCTTCAATAATTTTTTTATGTTCATCATGTGATAAAGTTGGTGATTCGCCTGTTGTTCCGCAGGGAACAAGTCCATGAGATCCATTATCAATTAAGTAAGTTAAAACTTTTGTCAATGAATCATAATCTACTTTATCTTCAAAGAATGGAGTAATGACTGCTGGTATACTTCCTTTAAACATTTTTATATGGCGGAGAGAGAGGGATTCGAACCCTCGGAAGGAATTACTTCCTTCGCAGGTTTAGCAAACCTGTGGTTTAAGCCACTCACCCATCTCTCCTGTTTTCTATTCATAGTACTTATTATGATGTAATAACGAAAATAGAGCGGAATCTCAACATTATTTAATTAATATTTAAAATATTGTTAATAATGAAGAAATTATCGAAAAAGCTTTTCTTAGCATAAGTTATCAATTCATTATGCCCATAGTGTACCTAAAACTTTATTAAAATTAGAGGTTGTTAAATCTTCTTTCTTTAGTAGTTTGATAATTTGAAATCTGGCAAATTTGATTAAATAAAATAAATTCTTTCAAAAAACCAATATAGCCCAATACTAGAGATTAATATAGAAGATGGAACTTGAAATAAGATTCTGTAATTTTTATTTTTTGCAAAATTTAAAGCAATCAATAAATATAAAACCAATACTATAGATATTTGCGCTACTTCAATACCAATATTAAAAGATACAAGATTTATAAATAAGTCTGTACTCCTATAACCTAAATCACTTAAAACTAATGCAAATCCTAAACCATGAAGTAGTCCAAAAAACAAAATTACAAAATATCTTAAATATTCTTTTATATATTTTTTAAAAATATTTTCTAATCCTATATAAACTATAGAAAGTGCAATGATAGGTTCAACAATTTGAGGATTGATTCTCATTAAAGATAAGGAAACAAATATAAGTGTAATTGAATGAGCAATAGTAAAGATAGTTATTTGAGAAATTAATTTTTTTAAAGATGATGAAAATAAAAAAAGTCCAAATATGAACAAAATATGATCTAATCCTTTTGGAATTATATGCTGAACTCCTAGTATAAAAAATTTTGTGAAACTGTTAAATGTTTTACTAAAATTATTTTCTTTAAATGAAAATTGACTTGATTCAATTCCTGATTGCAAATATTCTGTAACTAACTCTTCTTCTAATTTCTTATTATTATTCTCTCTTAAAATAATAGGGCCGTAGTTTTTAACCCATCGAAATGTAAATTGTTCAGAATTTTTATCTAGTAAAACTCTAAAATAAACATGCGTATCTCTACTTATTTCAAAATTTTTAATATCTTCAACTTCAGTTTTAATTAAAGTAATTTTCTTTGATTCATTGTTAATTTTAATATCAATATTAGAACTTATTTCACTCCAAGAATTTTGAAACATTTGTTCAAGGTCTTTTTTACTTAAAATTCTAAATTTATCATAAATTTCACTTAGTGATGAAGAGTCTGTATTAGAAACAATGGATGCATCAATATTAGATAATATCAATTCAGCATTTAATCTTATTTTGAAATTCAAATAACTTTCATCATAGGTAAAATCTGCAATAGATGGCTTGATTTCATGACTAATAGAAGATTTTGAAAATATATTTAAAAAAACAACAAGAATTAAAAATAGATATAATTTTATAATTTTTATATAAGAGAACATAATGAAATTTTATATAAAAAAGTTAATATTTATTATATTCTTAACTTCAATATCTAAAATGTCTTTAAGTCATGAATTTTGGATTGATCCTAGAAATTATCACTTATCAAAAAATGAAAAGGCTATAGCAAATATATTTATAGGGGAAAATTTTGAAGGATCCCCAATACCATTTACTAAAGAATATTTTAAAATTGCATTCCTTCATTCTCAGGATGGTAAATCAAAAATTAAAGGTAGATTAGGTGATATTCCTGCTCTTAATATTAAAAAAATGTCTAAAGGATTAAATGTAATGCAAATTGAATCAGTGACTAAATATGTTGAATATAAAGAGTTAGTCAAATTTGAAATATTTGCAAGACAGAAAGGTTATCCTGATTTAGCTAAAAAACACAAAGAATATGACTATCCAGACAATTTTTTTGAAAGTTATAAGAGATATGCAAAATCATTAATTAGTGTGGATGATTTTAACGGTGATGATGTTGATACAAATATGGAATTAGAATTAATTTTTTTAGATAATCCACTTATTAATTTAAATAATAAAAAGAAAATTATATTAGAATATAAAAATAAAATACTTCCTGATCATAAGATTTCAATTATGAGTTTAAAGGATGGTTATTTTAGAAAAGAATATTTCAGAACAAATAAAGCTGGCTATTTTGATTTCTTATTTCAAAATGGAACAAAATATTTAATTGAAAGCGTTGTTATAATTAAAGGAAGTAATAAGAAAAAAGATAATTATGCAAAATGGCATTCCTTATGGACTTCATATACTTTAAAAACACCAGATAAATAAGTTAAATTGGTTAAATTAATTATACAGTCCAGTAAAAACAATCTATCTTATTACCTTATTTACCACTATATTTTTTTTAAGAAAATTTAAAATACTTTGTAATTTTTGAAAATAATAATTTTTTTATTTTATAAAATAATATTAATACCTCACTTTTAACAAAACTTTTTGAAATAATAATTATCTAATGTTAATATATATAAATTAAATAAAACAAACAAAAAAGATATGTTTTTTGCTTTCTAATTTAACCACTCCAAATGATGATTTATTTTTTTCCTATCAATAAGATTCTTTAATTTTCTTAATCTATTAAAAAGCTCACCATTAAAATCATCAACATTAAAATTGTTTTCTTTTAAAAATGTTGCTAATTGAGCTCCGCCCAATATTAGGTCAAACTTTGGCTTATATTGAGTATTAAATACATCATAAATTTTATTAAAACTTACTTTGTAACTTCTTTCATCAGAACTAGGATTTTTAGAATAAATTATTTTAGTATTATTTGTTGCCATTGATGCAAAATTAGCAATTTCACTTACTGTATAATTTTCATTCATTATTCCAATGTTAAAAGCTTGCCCAGATATTTTATCTTTATCAATATTTATGCATGTTAAAATGGTTAAACAAACATCATCTACATGTATAATGGGTCTCCAAGGCTTACCATTACTTAAAATTTCTATTTTATTTCTAGCAATAGCCGAAGCAATAAAATTATTATATATAATATCACATCTCAATCGAGGAGATTTACCGAAGACAGTTGATGGCCTTAAGAAAACAATAGTAAAGTTTTCATCACATAATTTTTTCAACTTAATTTCAGATTTCCACTTAGTTATTGCATAGGAAGTAATAGGATTTTTTTTATCCTCCTCTGCAACTTCAAAACTATTATCCGAAATTCCATATATACTTTGAGTAGATAAATAAATAAATCTTGAAATACCATTTTTTTTTGACAATTCAGCAAGATTGATTGTGGCTTCATAATTTATTTCTTCTGTTAGTTTATGTGATAGTTCGCCAAGTGGATCATTTGAAAGTGCTGCTAAATGAATTACACAATCAAATCCCTTAATATCCTTTGACTCTAATTCTCGAATATCTTTTTTTATATGATTATATCTATTTTGAGTAAAAGTCTTAAACGTACAGTCCTCAAAATAATCATTATCAATACCACAAAAATCGAATTTTTTATTTTCTAAAAATTCAACTAACCTTGATCCAATATAACCCTTATCACCAGTAACTAAAATTTTCATATCAAATTTTAAAAAAATTTTTTGACAATGGTTTAATATTTTTTAATTTAACTATTTTTGAAAAATTTTTCACGTTTTTTTTATTTGTAATAAAATAATATTTTCGATTTGTTAAGTAACAAAATAAATTATTATTTTTAATCTTATCTAATATTATTGTTTCTTCAAATGATTTATTAAAATTTAAATCGAAGTTAATACTTTGTTTATTTATAAAATAAAAACCAATATTTGTTGCATTAAAATATGATTTTTTATATTTGTTATTGTACTCCAAAACTTTTTTTTGTTTAATTAATAAGTTATTTTTCAAACCATACTCTGCATCTCCATTTAGATTAGAATATGCAGTTAGCATATTTTCCACCTTATTTTTTTTATAAAAATTAATCATTTTTTTTAAATCTAAATTCATATAATTGTCACCAAATATTAGTATAAATTTTTTATCCAACTTATGTTTTGCATTTTTTAATCTCATATAAGTGTTAAATTTTGAAGGAAGGTAGGAAAATTCAATATTAATTTTTTTAATTTGAGAATATTTTTTTTCAATTACATGATTTTTATATCCTGTTAAAATTAAAAAATTTGTAATGCCTTGAGTTACAAAAGAATTTATCAAATAATCTAAAAATGGAAAGTTGTTTATATCAACCATAGGTTTTGGCCTATCTTTTGTTAATGGAAGTAATCTTTTCCCATATCCACCAGCAAAAATTACGATTTGATTTATTTTCATAAATTCATATAAATAAATTTCTTAATAATACATTTTATTATATATAAATATATTATAATCATTAAGAAAACTTCTATCAAAATAAAACAATGATTAAAAAATTTTTTATAAATGATTTTTATGAAGGAAAGATTAAACTTTGGAAATCATATTGGTTAGTTGGAGAGTTATTAAATGGAATTGTTTTACTAATTATATTTAATCTTGAAATTTATGTGTTTAATACAAATAGTTCTGTTGTACAAATACCCTTCTTAAATTTTACTAATCTTACTTTATTTTCAAAAATTATTATTTTTATTTGGACAATATTTATATCTATTGGAATTTGGAGAGCAGCGGAAAACTACAAAGGAAGTATTATTTGGATAG
>CACNCW010000016.1 GCA_902619055.1 uncultured Alphaproteobacteria bacterium | reverse complement strand
AAAAATCTTTTTCACTAAGAGCATTATAAAATTTCTCAAAGTTAAATTTAGGATCATTAGGTTGTTTAAACGTAATAATAATTGGTGCTTGTAAATTATCAGGAAGTAGTTGCTCAAATCCCAACTCTTTCATTCCATTACAAATAATTTCACAATTTTTTTTATATCTTTTACCTCTTCCTTTTACACCGCCTTGTTCTTTATGTTCTTCAATAGCTTGGTTGAATGCAGCTAATACGTGTGTTGGAGGTGTAAATCGCCATTGTTTATTTTTTTCCATTGCTTGCCATTGATCATACAAGTCTAGACTTAGTGAGTGACTATTGCCTTTTGCATTTTGAATAACTTCATTTTTAACAAGAATGAAACCAACACCTGGCACACCTTCTAAGCATTTGTTTGATGAAGCGGCTACAGCATCAAAAGTAATTGTTTTAGAACTTAAGGGTAATGCACCAAAGGCACTCATTGCATCGATGAATAACGATAAATTTTTCCCCTCAACCAATTTTGCAATGTCTTCAATAGGATTTAAAATACCCGATGTTGTTTCACAATATACAGCAAAGACGTGTGTTAAGTTGTTGCTATCAATTAAGTCTTCAATTTTATTGATGTCATGTACTTCATGTTCAGCAACTTCATATTCAATAAAATCTCTCCCTAAATATGTGCACATTTTTTTCATTCTTTGTCCGTAAGCACCATTGATCAGAATCAGAATTTTAGAATCTTTTTGAGTAAGAGAGCTTACCATCGACTCTACGGCAAAAGTTCCACTTCCCTGCATTGGAACACATTGATATTTATCTTCACCGTCTATTAATTTAACAAGGGAATCTCTAATTGATGCATTGAGATCAATAAATTTTGTATCTCTCGAACCCCAATCATGAAGCATAGCCTCTTTTGTTGACATCGATGTCGTGAGAGGACCAGGGGTTAATAATTTTTTATCCATTAAATATTTACTTAATAAATATTATTATAAATTTGATCAATCTTATTAAAGTTGGAATTGAATTTATTTTCTAATAAGTTAATTATAAATGAAAATGGAAGAAAATATTGTAGACTATCTCTTACATCTTTTGAAAACAAAAGGTGCTGATATTCAATATGGTAATGAGGATGTGACCCAGCTTGAGCACGCACTCCAATGTGCTGAACTTGCTGAAAAACATAAATTACCAGGACCAACAATTGCTGCAGCATTACTGCATGATGTTGGCCACCTTATCTATGAGGACGGCGATCCCATTCATGAAGGGAAAGATGGTCATCATGAAAATTTAGGTGCTGATTTTTTAAAAAAATATTTTGGTGAGGATGTTATTCTACCAATTAGAGCACATGTTGACTCAAAAAGATATTTATCAAGTGTTGAAGAAGGTTATTATGATAGTCTATCAGAAGCATCGAAACTTTCGTTAAAAGTTCAAGGTGGTCCTTTCACAAAAGAAGAAGCAGATGCGTTTATAAGCAAACCTTTTATGGATGAAGCAGTAGAGCTTAGAAGATTTGATGATTTAGCAAAAATTCTAGATAAAAAAACTCCCGATGTTGAACATTTCCGCCCCTATTTAGAAGAAGCAAGACAGTCTTTTTTAGCTAAACAAGCGTAAATGCAATTTAGCAATTATGATTTTATTGACTCTAAGTCATTTGCAGGCAAAATTATATTAACTTCTTTCCCAGGTCTTAACTCTAATGGTTTATTTGAAGAAACAATTTTAGCAAACGAATTAGAAATATTTAAAAATAATAATTGTAGTTCTATTACTTCTTTTGTTGAAGATAGCGAATTTGAAAAATTGTGTGATAAAACTTTGTTTGTCAAAAATATTTATGAACATAAATTACATTGGTACCATTTACCCATTTATGACATGGGAGCACCAGATAAAGATTTTAAATATAAATGGGAAACAACAAAAGTTTTATTAAAGAACGAATTGATAGATGGTAAAAACATAGTTTTACATTGCCGTGGAGGAAAAGGAAGAGCTGGCACTATAGCTGCTATTTTACTTGTTGAATTTAATTATGAAAAACAAGAAGCTATTGATCTAGTACGATCAAGAAGAAAAGGAGCTATTGAGTCAAAAATCCAAGAAGATTTTATTTTTTCTTATCGAGCAGTTAATTAAAAAGAGACCGTTAAATTAAAAATATTTTCTAGAATAAATAAAACAATTAAAGAAATTAAAGCTGCAATTATAGGTAGCGTCATCCAACCCAAAGAAATTCTACCTGCAATTGACCATTGAACCTCTTTTCCTCCTTTTAAAAGACCAATTCCAATTACGCCGCCGACAACAGCTTGGGAACTTGATACTGGTACCAAAGGTATAGAGGGAAGATTTATAGATTGTAAAAAAGCACTTATACCCTGGGATGCAAATAAAAATAAAACAATAGAATGCGATATAACAACAATAAATGCTGCCACTGGTGTCATTTTTAAGAGATCATTACCCACGGTAAACATAACTCTTTTCGAGTAAGTAAAAACACCAACAGCTATTGCTAAACCACCCAGCAGAAATAATTGTTCTTTTGAGGAAAAGACAAATAAATTTCCAATAGTAACATCAGTAAACGGTGATATAGGTACGAAGACACCCATTACATTGGCAATATTGTTTGCACCTAAACTATAAGCACCAAAAGCACCCGCTAAAAGTAAAGCTGTTCTTGTATAGGCATCAAGTCTGAGAATATGTAACTTTCTATTGAGTATAACTCTTTTTGTAAAAGTAAATAAACCCATTGCAATAACTCCTGCAATAATAGGACAGAGTATCCATGTTCCTAAAATAGTAATTAAAACTTGAAGATTAGTTGAAGATCCCGTGTATAAATTCCAACCAACAATTGCTCCAACAATCGCTTGCGTTGTTGAAACAGGCAAGCCAACTTTAGTCATTAAATAAACAGATATTCCTGCAGCAACACATGCTGCAAAAGCACCAGGCAATGCATTAATAGCACCTAACTTTCCTAAGGTTTCTGTTGTACCTGCTCCGCTAATAATTGCACCTAGAATAACAAAGACACTACAAATTATTGCTGCACTTGTGAAACTAACCATTCGTGTTCCAACTGCAGTTCCAAAAACATTTGCTGCATCATTGGCACCAAGTGACCAACCTAAAAAAAGACCACCAAATAAAAAAATTAGAATTGTAATTTCCATTGAAAATTAAACGGAACGTTTAATAGCGTAAATTTGAACCTCGTCAGCTATGTCTTCTGCTTGATCACAAATACGATCAATCTTTTCTACAAAATATCGAAGATGCATTTTTTGATCTAGAGGTAATTCAGAATCAAAAATTCTTCTTGCAAGTGAACTAAATTTTATATCAGATTCTTTTTCATAAAAAGTTACTTTATGAGCATTATCTCTAACAGATTTAATATCTCTAAAAAATGATCGGACAGTCAAACAAAGTGACTCAACACAATTTACAACAGTCTCTGTTAACTCAATAAGATCTTCATGAAATTCTTTTGGAAAATTAGGTTTTTGAATAGAGAAGTGATAGCAATTTCCTTGGTACATTCCAATTAATTCGTCGATGTGTTCTAGAAGTCGTAACACATCACTTCTTGCATCTGGGATTAGTGTTTCTTCATAAAGAGTATGCTCAACATCTTTTGTAATTTTGTCGGCCTTACTTTCCATTTCTTTAACTTTTTCAACCATTTCCTCAAATTTACCATTGGCGGAATAATTGAGATAAGTTGGAACTATCGATTTAAATACTAAGCCCACTTCAGAGACAATATCAACAAACTCATCAATTTCTCTTTCAAGCTTTTTGGTATCACCAAATAATGATGCACTTTTTAATCCAAACATGGCGTGCTTATAGAACTTTTCAAAAAAAAAGAAAGAAATGTTAAATTTTTGTTACAATTTGATTAATATCTTTATCTTTAAGTAAAGTGTAATATTCGCAATATATAGAATTTAGGAGAAGATATGACAGATTTATCAATTAATAGAATTAAGTGGTTTAGCACCGCGTTAATTTTATCAGGAATATTATTAACCAATTTAAATGCGTATCCAATTAACATAATTATTCACGGTACAGGTGCTGTTGGTTGGTCAATTGTTGGTTATATGACAAAAGATAGAGCTCTGCTCACAAACTTTGGTTTACAACTCCCACTATTTATTTTTGGATATATTTATTTGCTAACATGAAAAATAAAAATATTCTTTTTATGTGTGTTGCTAATTCAGCAAGAAGTCAAATGGCTGAAGGAATTGCAAAAAAATTATATCCTAATTGCATTATTCAAAGTGCAGGATCAGTGCCCAAAGAAGTTAATCCTAATGCTATCGAGGTTATGGGTGAAATCGATATTGATATATCAAAACATTATTCAAAAGATTTTGAAAGTTTAGACAACAAATTTAGAGATGAATTAAATACCGTTTTTACGCTTTGTAAAGAAGAGGTATGTCCAGTTTTAAATTCCAAAGCTCAGATATTTTCAATACCATTTGATGATCCGGCATCAGATCATTTTAGTTCAAACCAATTAGATAAATTTAGAGAAGTAAGAGATTCAATTTTTGATAAATTGAAAGAACTAAAAAATTTATTTGAGAATTAATGAAGTTAAAAATTAATTAAATTTATAAAAATTTAATATTCTATTAACACGTCTGTAAAAAATAAAATTTAATTACATCTTACCACTCGCAGTATTATTTCTTCCTGCTTATGTCCAATTATTGTGAGTGGGATTAAATTCCATTTTCAAATTTTTAAATTAGACTTAGCTCTAGATTTGAGTTTTGCTGAACCCCTCCCAGACAAGCTTGGATTTTTGATAAAAAAATTGTGAGAGGAAAATTTTTTTTCTTTGCTTGATATTTCTTTTTTCTGATAATTGCCATTACTCAACATTTGCCAAGAATTTGTATTATCTGCCATACTGGCAATTAAGATCTGATTTAATATTTGTTCATGTACAGTTTCATTTTCAATAGGGATGAATGTTTCAACCCTCCTATCTAGATTTCTTTGCATTAAATCGGCAGAAGAAATAAACAAGATATTTTTTCTATGAGGGAATTTATGACCGTTATAAAAACAATATATTCTCGTATGTTCTAAAAAACGACCAATTATACTTTTAACAACTATATTTTCCGATAGATTTTCTTTACCAGGTATTAGAGAGCAAATTCCTCTTATCAACAATTCAATTTTTACATTTTTTTGAGATGCTTTATAAAATTCATCAATAATTTGTTTATCAACAAGAGAATTACACTTACATACTATTCCAGATGGTTTATTTTTTCCAGCATTTGTAATTTCATTTCTAATTAGTTCATTTAATTTGTTTCTTGCAGTTATTGGAGAATATACTATTTTTTTTATTGTGGTTGGTTCTGAATAACTAGTTAAATAATTAAACATTTTTGCAGCATCATTTGTTAATGTTTTGTCACAGGTGAAGTAAGATAAATCCATATAAACTCTTGCATTTCTTGGGTGATAATTACCTGTTCCATAATGTGCGTAATTTACAACAGAATTCATTTGCTTCCTTGTTACAAGTGTAATTTTTGCATGAGTTTTCATATCAATATTGCCAAAAACAACTTGCGCTCCAGCTAATTCTAATTCTTTTGCCCATTTTAAGTTACGCTCTTCATCAAAACGTGCTTGCAACTCTATAATGACAGTTACTAATTTTCCTTTTTGTGCTGCTCTAACTAAACTTGCTTCTATTGGTGAGTCATCAGTAGTTCGGTATAAAGTATGTTTTATTGATAAGACTTTTGGGTCATCTGCAGCTTGATCAATAAACTGAGTCACTACTTCAAAAGATTCAAAAGGGTGATGAATAACAATATCTTTATTTGCTATAGCTTTAAAATAATCATTTTTAAAATCTTTAATTCTTTCAGGAAATCGTACCTTAAATTTTGGAAAAAATAATTTTTTAAAATCTTTCAAAAAAATTGACTCTATACTCGAAAGATTAACGGGTATTGGCAGTTTATATGTATTTACATCCTTATAGTTAAGTTTTTTATTTATGAATTTAATTAAGTGACTAGATATACTTTCATCAAAATCAATTCTTATTACCTCTTGTCTTCTTCTCTCAAAAATAGCTTTTTGAAATACTAAAAATAAATCTTCTCCCTCACCACCTAATTCTAATTCACTATTCCTAATTGGTCTAAAAACACCTTTATCCAAAACCCTATCACACTGGAAAATTTCTTTTAGAGAAATAAGTAGGGCTGTCTCCATAGATACAAAACGTGTTTTTTTACCAGGTAATTTAATAAATTTTTCTAATCCCTCTGGCACTCTCAGTATTCCATAAAAAGTTTTTTTATTATTTATTAAACGACATACTAAGGTTGTTTCTTTATTTGGTATAAAAGGAAATGGGTGCGATGGATCAATAATAATTGGCGTTAAAACTCCCCAATTATTTTCTTCTAAATAATTTTTAATAAATGTTTTATCTTTTGTTTTCAGTGTTTTTTCTACATCTATATGGATTTTGTTTTCTGAAAGCTCTCTTAGTAAATCTATCCATATTGATTTTATATTTGAAATCATCTTCGATGTTTCTTTATCTATCAGCTTGAGTTGTTGTTGTGGTGTTAATCCATCAAAACTTTTATGTCGTGAAAATTTTTGAACATTCAATCCTGCTACTCTAACCATAAAAAATTCATCTAAATTAGAGAATGCTATTGATAAAAATCTAACCCTTTCTAAAAGTGGAATTTTACTATCAGATGTCTGACTTAAGACTCTTTCATTGAATTTTAGCCAAGACAATTCCCTGTTTGCATAGTTATAAGTGGTATTTTTTTTTAACATAATTTTTTTTTATATTTTTTAGGTATAAAAAAAAAACATGTTCATAAAAAATTCATATTTCTTTAATAATTTTTATTTTTTGGTTTTAAAATTTTATCAATAGTCCAGCTATTTTTAAAGGATATTATAGCAAAAGCACAGGTTGGAAAATGTTCAATATTTGAATTACATAAAATATTAATTGATTCTATCAAACTAGGGTTGTGTCCAATGATAAGAGTATTTTTTTTTAATTTTTTAATTTTTCTTACAAGTATATTTGGTGGGCATTCATAAATATCGTTATCAATTGTAAATTTTACTGAGCGATCAAATGAATTAGAAATTATATCATATGTGCTAGTTGTTCTTTTAGAAGGAGAACATATTATCTGATTAATTTGAAATTTTCTTTTATCTAATATTTTAGAAAATTGTTTTGCGTTTCTCATACCTCTTTTATTCAGCGGCCTATCAATGTCATCAAGTTCTAAATTATCCCAACTAGATTTGGCGTGACGTAATAAATAGACTTGTAGCATTCGAGTTTAATACTTTAGATGTATACATTTCCATGGCTAAAAAGAAAAATAAAAATCCCATAACAGTTATTGATCTAGGCTCTAATACATTTAGACTAGTTATATACGCGCAAGCTATTCATCCTTTTCCAATACTTTATCAAAAAAGAGAATTCTTAAAATTAGGTGAAAGTATTAAAATAGGTAAACTCCCATCGATAAAAATAAAAGAAGCTATAAAATGCTTAGAAGAATATATTAAGATTGCAAAAGATTATGAGTCCTCAGATATTCATATAATTGCAACGGCCGCAATTCGTGAAACAATAAATGGAAAAGAAATTATTGAACCCTTCAAGAAAAAAAAGTCAGTTAGAGTAGAAGTGCTCTCACCAAAAAATGAGGCTAAATGCGGATCCCTAGGTGTAATTAGTTCAATAAAAAATCCAATTGGTTTAGTTGCTGACTTGGGAGGTGGAAGTTTAGAACTTAGTACCATAAAAAATGAAAACATACTTGAAACTAAAAGTTTAAAAATTGGCATCTTAAGAAGTGAATCTGATATGTACAAAACTACTAAAATTAAATTTGATAATTTTTTATTTTCTAAATTTAAAAACCAATCTCTTAAATTTTCTAAAAACGTAGGAAATATTTATGTTATTGGAGGCATGTGGCGCAATCTTGCAAAACTTCATTTGCACCTAAATGGAATCAAGAAAAATAAATTACATGGGTACATGATACCATTTTCAGAGTTAGAAATATTTTATCACAAATTATACTCTATGGAAAAAAAACAAATTCAAAAATTGAATGTTGTCCAACCCAATCGATTAGATAAATTAAAATTATCTACATATATTTTATTTAGCCTTGCTTCATTTTATAACATTAAAAATATTATTTTTGTAAGATATGGAATCCGTGAAGGCTACTTGTACGATATGTTGAACTAATTTTTAAAAAACAATCTAACAATAATTGTAGCAATAAGAGCACCAATAATCTGAGCTAAAATAAAACCTAGAACACTTGATGGACTTATTCCACTAAAACTATCTGTAAACATTCTTCCTATAGTTACTGCTGGATTTGCAAAACTTGTTGATGAAGTAAACCAATATCCTGCGGTAATAAATAGAGCTACACCAATAGCTATTCTTTCCTTGTTTACCTCTTTTAATATAAAAATAGTTAATAATAATCCAACAGTTGCAATTATTTCTGAAAAGAATTTAAATACACCAACTCTTTCATTGAGTGACCATTCAATTATAGGATATTCAAAATACCAATTTGCAGTTAAACAACCAAATATACCAGCAATAATCTGAGTAAAAATAAAAATTATTCCGTAATTAATAGGAATATTTTTTTGGATAATATCACTTAATACAACAGCAGGATTAAAGTACGCTCCTGAGATATTAATAAACATAGAAATAATTACATATAAAATGGCACCTGTTGCGATAGTGTTTCC
The DNA here is from genome assembly GCA_902619055.1 of uncultured Alphaproteobacteria bacterium. The sequence continues at coordinate 11,434 of CACNCW010000016.1, read as the reverse complement.
TAGTAATATTATACCAAGGTCATTTGACATTAATTCTCCCATAATTCCACTACCTACAACTGTTAGTACAAGAAAATATGTCCCAATAAATTCTGCTAGTATTTTTTGTCTTAAAGAAAATGTCACTATAAAATTACCTTAAATAACTAAACTTTTACCATGAATTCTAAAAATTCATTCACACATTTGTCCCAAGTTAATTTAAGAGTAAAATTTCTACAATCAACTCTTTTTACTTTAAGTGCCTTCTTAACTGATTGTAACAAGTCATTATCTAAAGTGTTAATCTTTTCATCTGTTAATACATCTATGGGCCCGGTTACTGGATATGCAGCAATTGGTGTTCCACTAGCCAATGCTTCAAGTATTACATTTCCTAAAGTGTCTGTTTTAGAAGGAAAGACAAATACATCTGCGTTTGCATAATATTTTGCTAGTTCATCTCCAGTTTTTACACCGACAAAATTTATTTCAGGATATTTATTAATATATTTTTGTAATTCGGGACCATCACCCACAACAGTTTTATTATAATTTCCTTTAAGTTTTAAAAATTCTTCAATATTTTTTTCAATTGCTACTCTACCAACATAAGTCAGTTGTCTATCTTTACTGTTTGTGTCTCTTTTATTTGGATTAAATAATTCTGTATCAACACCTCTATTCCAAACTACTAAATTTTTAAAATTATATTTTTTTAACTCATTTAGCATTGAAACTGATGGAACAAGAACTCTTTCTGAATCACTATGTAGTCTTCTTAATATGGAGTATGTAAATCTCTTTGGGATAAAAGCTCTTTGCTTAATGTAGTCAGGAAAACGGGTGTGAAAGGAAGAAGTGTATTGTAGTTTATTTTTAAGACAGTACTTACGACCAGCAAAACCTACCGGACCTTCAGTCATTATATGAACAATATCCGGATTAAATTCTTTAAAAAATTTTTCAGTAACTTTTTTAGTATTGTAAGAAATTTTTATTTCTTTATACCAAGGATAACTAAAATTATTAAACATCTCAGGATGTAATATTTTAATTTCAAAACCTTTTTTTTCTAGAATAGGTATAACGCTTTGAAATGTCGTAACTACGCCATTTACCTGAGGAACCCACGCATCACTAATTAACGCGATTTTTTTAGGCTGCATCCTCTTTAATTTTTCGTCTTTCTTCAAAAGAAATTAATTTTAATTTTTCTCTTTCTTCGGGCCAATTAAGAATAGATAAATTTCCTATTTCATCTTCAACGAGTGCTGTGCAACTTTCAATCCAGTCACCATCATTACAATAGAGAACACCATTTAATTCCTTTATTTCAGGTCTATGTATATGCCCGCACACAACGACATCGGCATTTTCTCTTCTTGCCCTATCAGATACAGCAAACTCAAAATTACTAATAAAGTTTGTTGCATGCTTTGTTTTCTTTTTTAAATATTGAGACAGTGACCAGTAAGATAAACCCATCTTTCGTCGAATAAAATTAAATACATTATTTAACTTTAGTAAATATTCATAAAGTGCTGATCCCACTTTGGCTAACCATCTTGCATTAATGATCACAGCATCAAACTCATCTCCGTGTGTAATCAGTACTTTCCTTCCATCAGCTAATTGATGTGTATCTTCATTTTTGATTGAAATTTCTCCAAAGGAAAAATTTGTAAAATCTTTTAATACTTCATCATGATTTCCTGGGATAAGCACTACCTTAGTTCCATTTTTCGCTTTTTTTAAAACTTTTTGAACCACATCATTATGTTCTTGAGGCCAATACATTTTCTTACGCATGCGCCATCCATCTACAATGTCGCCTACTAAAAATAAATATTCTGAATCTGTTTCTTCTAAGAATTCTAAAAGCATTTTGCTTTTACAACCACTGGTTCCTAGATGGGTATCCGAAATCCAAATTGTGCGGTAAAATTTTTTATTACTTTCAAATTTCATTAATTAAAGATTTGTTCTTATACATAAAAGTATCATTTTATAATACAATTTATTATTATATGTGTGTATTGTATAAAAATAACAGTATGACGCAGAAAATTTGGTTTAAAAAAAAATCACCCCTTCACGGTTCTGGATTATTTGCAAAAACTAATATTAAAAAAGGCCAGAAAATAATCCAATATATTGGTGATAAAGTTACTAAAAGAGAGGGTGACAAAAGAGCAGATAAACAAATCCGTAAAGCAAAAAAAGATAAAAATAATGGCATGGTCTATGTTTTTGAACTAAACAAGCGATACGACATTGACGGTGATGTTGATTATAATTTTGCAAAATTTATTAATCACTCATGTAATCCTAATTGTGAAGTAGACATCATAGATAATGAAATTTGGATTTCTTCCATTAAACGAATAAAAAAAGGTGCCGAACTTTTTTATAACTATGGTTATCCTTTTGATACAGATTTTGTGGATCACATTTGTAAGTGTGGTTCTAGAAATTGTGTTGGTTATATTTTAAGTGATAATGATTGGCCTAAACTAAAAAAATATGAAAAAAAAACTAAGACTAAGTCTAAGTAAGATACCTTCGATTATTATTTCAATTGATACAAATAAGGAAATAATTTTTTACAATAATGCAGCTAAACAAAAATTTTTATTTATCGATGAAGGAAGAGATCTCAATAATATTATTAGATCAACAGAGTTAAATACTTTTATTGATAAAGCCTTTAGGGAGAAAGAAGATTTTAAGTTTGAATTCACCCCATCTAATTTTAGTGATATGTATTTTATTGCTGACTTAATATTTGTTGAAAAAGATTATGAAGAATTATTAATATCACTAAATGATCAAAGTCTTCTTAAAAACTACGAACAAATGCGAACAGATTTTGTGGCTAATGTAAGCCATGAATTGAGAACTCCTCTTTCCTCAATTCTAGGCTATGTTGAAACAATTAAAAATTCACTCAATGAAGATAAGACCAATGACAAAACGGTTGGTAAATTTTTAGACACAATGGAAGATCAGGCTTGGCGTATGACTAGACTAGTCGAAGATTTATTATTACTAAGTAAATATGAGACTGAAGATAAACCTATAGAATTTCAAGAAGCGAATATAAGGCAATTAATTGAAGGCGTAGTAGATAATTTACAAAACAAGTTAATGGCCAAAAAAATTGAAGTTCAAATCAAGGATGATTTTGATAAGTCTACAATATCAGCAAACAAAGATGCTTTGATCCAAGTTTTTTTAAATCTAACTGATAATGCAATTAAATATAGCAGAGAAAATTCTACTATTGAAATTGAGCTTGAGAGTGTAATTGATGACAATACCACCTTTTGCCAAATAAGTTTTATAGATAAGGGAGAAGGCATATCGAAAGAGCATTTAACTAGACTTACTGAAAGATTTTATAGAGTAGATAAAAATAGATCTCGAAATCAAGGCGGTACGGGTTTGGGTTTATCTATTGTTAAACATATAACTAATAGGCATAATGGTAAATTATCGATAAAAAGCAAGGTAGATAAGGGTTCAACATTTACTATTTCTTTACCAGTATTTCAGCAAACTGTAATAAATACTTAATATATATTCTGTAAGGACAACCTTATTTTAAATGAGGCTTAATATGAAAAATGTAATCAAATTAATTGCTGTCCTTGCTTTATTTGGAACTACTTCAGTTTCAGCAAGAGACTATATTTCAATTGTAGGATCTTCTACAGTTTATCCTTTCGCTACTTTAGTTGCTGAAAAAATGGCATCAGAAGGAATGAAAGCACCCGTAATTGAATCAACTGGTTCTGGTGGAGGACACAAATTATTTTGTGCAGGTGTTGGAGTTGAACATCCAGATATCACTAACTCTTCAAGAGCACAAAAAGATAAAGAATTCAAACTTTGCCAAGATGGCGGTGTAACTGATATCATCGAAGTTAGAGTTGGTAATGATGGTATAGCTTTTGCATACGCTGCAGATTATGAATGGAAATATACTAACGGTGCTACAATGAAAGGTGGCATTGATTTAACTAAAGAAGAAATCTGGCAGGCAATGGCTAGAGATAATGCAAATGCTCCAACAACTTGGTATGAAATAGATAAAAGATTACCAAAAGTTGAAATTTCTATCATGGCACCTCCTCCAACTTCTGGAACAAGAGATGCATTTGACTCACTTGTAATGAAAAAGGGTTGTGTTAAAGATATGTTAGTTGCTGACGGTGATTGTCAAGCGTATCGTGAAGATGGCCATGTTATTGAAGGTGGTGAAAATGATGAACTGTATGTTGAGCATATAACTAAAGAACAAGGTGCATTCGGTATCTTTGGTTATAGTTTTGTATCTAATAATTCTGATAAAGTTAAAGCGTCAATGATTAACGGTGTTGAAATCTCTATGGAAGGTATCCAAGATTATTCATATCCAATAGCAAGACCTTTATTCTTCTACATTAAAAAAGCACACATTGGTGTTATTCCTGGTTTAATGGATTATGTTAATGAGTTTGTAAGTGAAGAAGCAACAGAAGGTTACTTACTAGATGCTGGACTTGTTCAACTAAGTCCTGAGGATAGAGCAACTGTTCTTGATGCTATTTCTAATCAAACAAATTATAAATAAAAATCTTAAATTTTTATAAAATGGGGGCATACAAGCCCCCTTTTTTTTTAATACTAAGTTATAAATGTTTTTTTGGTCTTTAGTTTTAATTGCAGTCGGAATTTTCTCATCCTTTATATACGGAAGATCAAGAATTAAATTAAATTCTAAAAAACAAGGTACGAAAAGCAAATCTCTTCCCAATTATTACGCACAATACGTTTTAATGTGGTGTTTGTTTCCTGCACTAATTGTTTATTTTTCATGGGCTATTTTTCAAGAACAGATTATTCAAAACATAGTTATTAGTAACTTTGAATTTATTGAGGGCGCAGTTTACAACGAAGGATTATTGTTAGCAGAGATTAGAAATGTTGCTAATAACTCTTCTTTTGCTGATGGTAAATCTATAGAAATAATTAATGCTGCATCTCATTATTCTTCCTTAAGACAAATAAGTCAAATATCTTTTTATACCTCAATAATCATTATAATGTTACTTGGAGCCTTATACGCTTCACAAAAATTAAAACCAGAATTTCATGCTCAACATACAATTGAAAAATATATTCAATATATACTTATATTTTGTTCATCTGTTGCTATTTTCACTACAATAGGAATAGTTTTTTCACTAATATTTGAAAGCCTTCGCTTTTTTGCAGAAGTATCAATATTTGAATTTTTATTTAGTACTGAGTGGTATCCTTTTATTCCAATTAGAGAAGGTCAAACAGCTGCAGAGGGATCCTTTGGTGCAGTACCAATATTTGCTGGAACATTTTTAGTAATGGTAGTAGCCATGTGTGTTGCGGTACCTCTTGGATTATTAACAGCAATTTATTTAGCAGAATACGCAAGTCAAAGAGTTAGAAAAATAGTTAAACCTCTTCTCGAAATTTTGGCAGGAATACCAACAATAGTCTACGGGTTCTTTGCTTTTGTTAGTGTTGCACCTTTCGTTAAAGCATTTGGACAATCAATTGGAATTGATGCTTCACCAACAAGCGCCCTTGCAGCCGGCATGGTAATGGGGGTTATGATTATTCCTTTTATTTCTTCTTTATCTGATGATGTAATAAACTCTGTCCCACAAAGTCTAAGGGAAGCATCTCTTGGTATTGGCGCTAATAAAGCAGAAACTATTAAAAAAGTAATTTTACCAGCAGCTTTACCTGGAATTGTTGGAGCATTTTTATTAGCAATATCCAGAGCGATAGGGGAGACTATGATTGTTGTAGTTGCAGCAGGCACAGCCCCCAATCTTACGGGCAATCCTTTTGAAAATGTAACAACAGTTACAGTTCAAATTGTTGTGGCCTTAATAGGTGATCAAGAATTTGATAACCCAAGAACATTATCAGCATTTGCTTTAGGATTAGTTTTATTTGTTATTACATTATTTCTTAACATTATAGCTCTACAAATAGTAAAGAGATACAGGGAGCGTTATGAATAACTCTATTGCTAAAGAAAAAATTATTTCTTTGAGAAAAAAGAGAAGTTTAGAAGATATGCGATTTAAGTATTACGGCTTCACAGCTATGTGTTTATCTTTAGCAGTTTTAGTTTTTCTTTTGTATACAATATTTTCTAAAGGATACACTGCTTTTCAAAAAACAGTTGTTCTCCTAGAAGTTGATTATAATCAAGAGGTTTTAAAACTAACACCTGACTCTTCAGATGAAGATATGGAAAAAGGAAAATTTTTTAGAGTTAAAAAACAGGCTATTGAAAATTTTTTCCCTGATCTCTCAAAATCAGATATTAAATTAGTAAAAAAATTATTTTCTATAAATGTAGATAAGGAAATTAAAGACTACTTCTTAGATAATCCTGAAGTTATTAATACTAAGCAACAAATTTGGGTAACTGCCCATAGTGATGTGGATCAACTATTAAAAGGTAATTCAAGAAGGGATGTGCCAGAAGATAGAAGAAAATTAAATGATATTCAATTAAGTTATGTTGATCAATTAGTTGAAGAAAATAAAGTTAAACAAGTTTTTAATAATTTCTTTTTTACTAAAGCAGATTCAAGGCATCCTGAAATTGCTGGTGTAGCTGGTTCATTTATGGGATCATTATTTACTCTTTTTACTGTTTTTATTTTATCTTTTCCAATTGCTATAGGAGCGTCTGTTTATCTTGAGGAATTTGCTCCAAAAAATAGAATAACTGAATTAATAGAAGTAAATATTTCAAATCTAGCAGCAGTCCCATCAATAGTTTTTGGACTACTTGGGTTGGGGGTATTGCTTAATGTTTTTGGTCTTCCAAGGAGTACACCGTTAGTTGGAGGGTCCGTATTAGCCTTAATGACGTTACCAACCATTATCATTGCCTGCCGAGCTTCATTGAAAGCTGTTCCTCCTTCAATTAAAGAAGGAGCACTTGCAGTTGGAGCAACAAAAACACAAGCGGTATTTCATCATGTCGTACCCCTTGCACTACCAGGGACTTTAACAGGGACTATTATTGGATTAGCACAAGCATTAGGAGAAACAGCACCACTAATAATGATTGGCATGATTGCATTTATTCCTAATATTCCAACTGGTTTAACAGAACCTTCAGCAGCACTACCTGTTCAAATATATCTTTGGGTGGAAAGTGCAGAAAGAGGTTTTCAAGAAAAATCAGCTGCAGCCATAATGGTAATTTTAATATTTTTGTTTATGATGAATGCCATTGCAGTGTTCTTAAGAAATAGATTTGAAAGGAAGTGGTAAAACATGAGTAACTCTAAAATATTGGCAAATGGTGTAGATGTATATTATGGATCCAAACAAGCCCTTTTTGGAATCTCAATGGATATCAAGGAGAAAGAAGTTACGGCATTAATCGGTCCTTCAGGATGTGGTAAATCAACTTTCTTAAGATGTATAAACAGAATGAATGATTTAATTGAAATATGTAAAGTATCGGGATCAATAAAAGTAGATAACGAAGAAATTATTAGTGAAAAAACCGATGTTGTAAGTCTAAGATCTAAAATTGGAATGGTATTTCAAAAACCAAATCCTTTTCCTAAATCTATTTTTGATAATGTTGCTTATGGCCCAACTATACATGGTTTAGTTGACTCAAAAAATGAATTAGAAGAAATTGTACATTCATCATTAAAAAAGGCAGGTCTATTTGATGAAGTAAAAGATCGATTAAATGAACCTGGAACAAGTTTATCAGGCGGTCAACAACAACGATTATGTATTGCAAGAGCAATTGCTGTTAATCCTGAAATAATCCTAATGGATGAACCTTGCTCTGCTTTAGATCCAATAGCAACTGCTATTATAGAAGAATTAATTGATGAGTTAAGATTAAACTATACAATTATTATAGTAACTCATTCTATGCAACAGGCAGCCAGGGTTTCGCAGAAAACATGTTTCTTCCATTTAGGAGAATTAATAGAAACGGGTGAGACAAACAAAATTTTTACAAATCCTGATAATACAAAAACACAGGATTACATTACAGGGAGATTTGGATAATGAAACAAGAAGGACACATTGTAAAATCATATGATGAAGAAATTAGAGACATTAAAAATAATATTGTTGATATGGGCAGTTTAGTTGAAAATCAACTAAAAGACTCACTTCAATGTTTAAAGGATAAAGATACAGAATTTGCCGAAAAAATTATAGAAAACGATAATGTAATTGATAAAGCATATAATACTCTTGATCAAAGCTTAGTTGAAATACTTGGCAAAAGACAACCGATGGCTGCAGACTTACGAACAATTTTTTCAGCAATTAAAATCAATAAAGATCTAGAAAGAATAGGAGATCATGCAACAAATATTGCCAAAAGAGTAGCAGTAGCAGAAATAGTTTTGCCAGAAAAACCTTCGAGAGATATTATTAATATGGGTGCACAAGTAAATATAATGATTAGTGAAGTAATAAAAGCTTTTTTAGAATTTTCAGATCAAGCCGCAAAAAAAGTTTGGTTAATGGATAGACAAATTGATGAAGAATATCTTGGAATATTAAGACAACTATTAACCTACATGATGGAAGAACCAAAAAGAATCACAGCATGTACAAGTCTTTTATATATGGTTAAAGACCTAGAGCGAATTGGTGATTATGTACAAAATATAGCTGAAGATATTTATTATGCAGTTTCTGGTGAGCCCCTATTTGATGGTAATCCAGACCCAACCTGGGAAGCAATTCTTCCAAAGAAAAAATAAATTGTAATAGAATTGTAACAAAAATTTAATAGTAAAGATCCATGAAACTAAAAATGCTTATCGTCGAAGATGAAGAAGCATTACTAGATCTTCTTAAATTTAATTTTAATAAAGAAGGATATAAAATAGATACTGCAACGGACGGTGAAACTGCTTTAGAAAAAATATTATATAAACCACCTGACATAATTATTCTTGATTGGATGTTACCTAAACTATCAGGAATTGAACTTTGTAGAAGAATTAGAAAAAATAAAGAACATAAGAATATTCCTATCATAATGTTAACAGCAAAAGGTGAAGAAGAAGATAAACTTCGCGGCTTAGAAACTGGAGCAGATGATTACATAACAAAACCTTTTTCGGTTAACGAATTAGTGGCAAGAGTAAAAGCTGTTCTTCGACGAATTAGACCAATGTTTGTTGATGAAGTTTTAACTTATAAAGGAATAGTAATTGACCTTGTATCTCACTCGGCATCACGAGATGGAGAAACTCTTCATCTTGGTCCAACAGAATTTAATTTATTAGCTTTTTTCATGGAAAATATTGGTCGTGTCTTCAGCCGTGAACAATTACTAAATCATGTTTGGAAAAATGATGCCTATGTAGAACCTCGAACAGTTGATGTTCATATAAGAAGACTGCGAAAGGCTATTAATAATGACGTAAAAGAAGATTTTATAAGAACCGTGAGATCAGCAGGATATTGTTTTGGCTCGTAATTAAGCCATAAATTTCACTTATACAAATCACTTACCAAACTATAAAACCACCATATGAAGAGTCTTTTTAGATCATTCTTTACTGTCAGCTTCTATACATTTTTAAGTCGAGTATTAGGTTTTATTCGAGACATATTAATAGCAAGATATCTTGGATCGACAGTAATTGCTGACGCATTCTTCGTAGCATTTCGTATTCCCAATTTTTTTCGCCGTGTCCTAGCAGAAGGAGCATATAGCGCTGCATTAATCCCTGTTTTCTCTGGTGTTGTTCTCAATCCAAAAGATGAACGCGAGGCTTCTGATTTTGTTGAAAACACAACCTCAATGTTACTATTTGCTACGGTCGTTTTAACGATCATTTTCTTCTTTGGGATGCCTTATATCATTCAAGTTTTAGCACCAGGTTTTACTGATAATAAAGAAGCCTATGAACTTGCTGTGCATTTTGGAAAAATAATTTTCCCTTATATTATTTTTATATCCTTAGCTGCTCACTTTGCCTCAATTAATAATGTTCATGAACGTTTCGCTGCTGGTGCATTTGCTCCTGCCATTTTGAATATAAGTTTTATTCTGTCATTATTCTTTTTAACACCTTTTGTAACTACTGCAGGTCACGCATTATCGTATGGTGTATTAATAGGAGGAGTTTTACAATTTTTATATTTATACAGAGCGGTTTTAAATTTTTATCGTCCACGTATTATTCTTCCAGTTTTAAACGAAAAATTAAAAAAGTTTTTTAAATTATTTTTACCCGGTGTTGTTGGCTCAGGTGTTATTCAATTAAATATTGTCATTGGAACTATCATTGCTTCTTTTTTACCCGTTGGTGCAATCAGTCATATTTATTATGCGGATCGTCTTAATCAATTACCACTTGCTATTTTTGGAATAGCACTTGGTATAGTTCTTTTACCAAGTTTATCAAAAGCTATTAAACAATCAGATCAAGAAACAACAAATAATATTCAAAATAGATCTATTGAATTTTCATTATTAATTTCTTTACCATCAGCCATTGGATTATTTATTTTAGCTGAACCCATTATCCAAATTTTATTTGAACGAGGGGCATTTGTAGCAGAAGATACTTTTTATACTGCTAAAGTTCTCAGTTACTTTGCCTTAGGTCTACCTGCTTACATTATAATTAAAGTTTTGGTTTCTTGTTTCTTTGCAAGAGAGGATACCAAAACACCACTCTATATATCTATTGTCAGTGTGATTAGTAATGTTGTGTTATCGCTACTTTTAATTGGATCAATGAGAGAAATGGGAATTGCTGTTGCAACAGCAATTAGTGCATGGCTAAATGCATTATTACTATACCTCTGTTTAGCTATTAGGAATCATATGAAATTTGATGATCTACTAGTAAGTAATTTTATCAAAATTTTACTAAGTTCATCCATATTATTTATAGGAATCTACTTACTAAATGGACTATTCTTTACGAATATTAGTGGTAATTCGGTGTTATTAAATTCATCACTTTTACTTCTGATGATCTTTTTAGCTATAATTATTTATTTTGGATTAGTAATTATGTTAAAAGTCCTATCGGTAAATCAGTTAAAAGAATATTTAAAAAGATAATATGGAAAAACCAACAAAAAGAATTTTATCCGGTGTCCAACCATCTGGCGATCTTCATTTAGGAAATTATCTTGGTGCCATTAAAAATTTTGTTACTCTTCAAAAAGAATACGAATGTTTTTTTTGTGTTGTTGATTTGCATGCGATTACTGTTTGGCAAGATCCAAAAGTTTTAGCAAATAAAACAAGAGAAGTAACGGCTGCATTTATTGCTTCTGGTATTGATCCAAATCAAAATAATATTTTTGTTCAATCACAAGTACCTCAACATGCACAGCTTGGATGGTTGTTTAATTGTGTTGCCCGAATGGGGTGGTTAAATCG
>CACNCW010000015.1 GCA_902619055.1 uncultured Alphaproteobacteria bacterium | reverse complement strand
TTCATATGTTGAGTATTTTCCTAAAAATATATTGTTAATTATAAGTGAAGAAACTGAATTAAATTCAAATTTATTTACAATAAATAATAATTTTTATTCTTATCTAAAAAAAAATTTACAAAGTTATGAACTTCTTAAAATACCAAATTTGGATATTAACGATCGCTTTATGTTAAATAGTGAAGACTTAATAAAAAAAGACGTAAAAAAAATCAAAATGTTTTCTGAAAAATATAATTTATCAGACATTGCAATTATTTTTATTTCGAATTCAGATAATGAATTGCAATATGAAACAAATTTTTACTCAAATAATAATGTATTTGAAAACAAATCTTTATTTAATAATAATAATTATGATAAATTTTTCAAAAATTTACAATTAGAATTAATCGATACATGGAAAAAACTTAACCTTATTCAAAATAATAATCTTAATTATTTAAACTGTAATTTAAATTTTTTAAACTTGCACGAACTTAGAGAAATAAGAAATAATCTTATCAATGTATCTTTGATAAAAAACTTTGAAGTTAAATCAGTTCAAAGTAATAATATTGAATATGATATATTTTATTTCGGTAATTATAAAATTCTAATTGAGATTATGAGTTTAAATAAATTAAAAATTAATAATCAAAATAATTCTTGCACAATTAAATTACAATGAATTATCAAAAAATTTTTAAATATCAATTTCAAAATAATTTTAACGAGTATAATTTTTTTATAAATGAAACGAATTACGATGCTTTTAATGGTATTATAACTTCTAATACTAATAGATCTTTTTTATATGGCGCTAAAAAATCTGGAAAGACATTTATTGGTCAAATTTGGCTAAAAAAAAATAATGGTATTAAATTTGCTGATAATTTTGATTATATTATAAACAGGAATATAAATATATTAATAGATAATTTAGAAAACTTTAATCAAGAAAAAATTTTTCATCTAATAAACAACTGTATTTTAAATAATATAAAAATATTAATTACTTCTAATAAAAAAATTAATGAAATAAAATTTAATTTTGAAGATTTACCCTCACGTTTAAAAACTTTTAATAACTTTGAAATCAAAATTCCTAATGATGAAATGCTTAGTAATATTTTAACTAAATTATTAATTGATAAACAATTTATTATAAAAAATCATGAAATTTTTGAATATATTTTGAGGAGAGTTGATAGAAGTTATCAGGGTATTCATGATATAGTAACAAAACTGGACAGTATTTCACTCCAAAAAAAGAGGCAATTAACAATACCATTAATAAAAGAAATACTATAGATGGCATCAGAATGAATGAATATCGCTCACATTTATGTTCAGAATTATCTATTAGTAATTTAGGAGAAAAAGTCACTTTATCTGGATGGGCAGATACAATTAGAGATCATGGTAATTTATTATTTATAGATTTGAGAGATAATTATGGAATTACGCAGTGTGTTATTGACGGAACTCACTCTTCATTTGAAGAAATAAGTAATTTAAGTAATGAAAGCGTTCTAACAATTAGCGGAGAAGTTATTAAAAGATCTGATGAGACAATTAACAAAAATCTTCAAACAGGTGAAATTGAAATAAAGATTCAAGATTACAAAATTTTATCTAAATCTGAAATTCTTCCATTGCCTGTTAATTCTGATATCGAATATGGTGAAGAAATAAGATTAAAATATAGATTTTTAGATTTAAGAAGAAATAAACTACACAAAAACATTATACTGAGAAGTAAAATAATATCAGACATTAGAAAGAAAATGATAGATAGAAACTTTGTTGAATTTCAAACTCCAATCCTTACTTCATCATCTCCAGAAGGAGCAAGAGATTATTTAGTCCCATCTAGGATGCACCAGGGTAAATTTTATGCTCTTCCTCAAGCACCTCAGCAATTTAAACAACTATTAATGATTGCTGGTTTTGATAAATATTTTCAAATTGCACCATGTTTTAGAGATGAAGATAGTAGAGCAGATCGTTCTCCCGGTGAATTCTATCAACTAGACTTTGAGATGAGTTTTGTAACTCAAGAGGATGTTTTTGAAGCTATTGAGCCAGTTTTATTTGAAATATTTGATGAAAATAAAAAAAATAATGAAATTAAGGTAAGCCCGTATCCATTTAGGAGAATACCTTACAAGGAGTCGATGGAAGTTTACGGTTCTGATAAGCCTGATTTACGAAATCCACTTGTCATAGATGATTATACAAATGTTTTTAAAGGTTCAAATTTTAAAATATTTAGTAGTCAAATAGTAAATGGATCAGTTGTTAAGGGAATAATTGTTAAAAATACTGGCGATCAACCTAGAAGTTTCTTTGATAAATTAAACAGTTGGGCAAGAGAAGAGGGTGCTGCTGGATTAGGGTATATTTCATATTCAGAAAATAGCTTCAAAGGCCCTATTGCAAAGAATTTAAATGAAGATCAATTATTATTATTAAAACTTGAAGAAAATGACTCAATATTTTTCATTTGTGATAAATTAAAGGATGCTCAATTATTTTCTGGTAAAGTAAGAGATAAAATTTGTAATGATTTAAATTTACTTAATAAAAATTCTTTTGAATTTTGTTGGATAGTTGATTTTCCAATGTATGAAATTGATGAAAAAACTAATAAAATACAATTTAGTCATAATCCTTTTTCTATGCCTCAAGGTGAGATGGAAGCTTTAGAAAAAAAAGATCCTCTTGATATAAAAGCGTTTCAGTATGATATTGTATGTAATGGTGTAGAGTTATCTTCTGGCGCAATTAGAAATCATAGACCAGAAATTATGTATAAAGCCTTTGATATAGCTGGATATTCAAAAAAAGAATTAGAGGATAAATTTTCAGGAATGCTTAATGCGTTAAAGTTTGGAGCACCTCCTCATGGAGGTAGCGCACCTGGTATTGATAGAATTGTTATGTTACTTGCTGATGAGCCTAATATTAGAGAAGTAATTGCATTTCCAATGAATCAACAAGCTATGGATTTAATGATGGACGCTCCTGCAAGTATCGATAAAGAACGATTAGAAGAATTAGGTATTAAATTAATAGATAAAAATTAATCCCGTTCCAAAAATCGCAATAATTGTTCCCACCCATGCACCAAAAGAAGGGATTTTTTTTGTTAATATCCACAAAAGAAATAATATCATTATTGGACTAGTTGAAGATAAAGTTGCAACAATACCTGCATCAGCTTTTTGTAATGCTATTAAAAGTAAACTCATACCTAAGGCCATTCCTAAAAAGCCACTAAGAATTGATTGGTAAATAATTTTTGCTGTAAGATTAACTTTTGTATTAAAAACTTCATAATTTAAAAAAAATGTAAATGATAAAAAAATACATGAAATAGTAGTTCTAATTGCTGCTGAAGCTATTGGATCTGCTCCATCTGATAATATAGGTTTCATCATAACCAATCCAATTGCTTGGCACAACGCAGCTCCAATAGATAAAATAACTCCTATATAAAGTGAACCTTCTACTTTTTCCCATCTATGATCAGATCCTTTTTTATCTCCATAGGAAATTGCAAAAACAACACCAAAAAAAACAACAAAACATCCAATAATACTAATAGTTGAAGCAAGTTCATTTAGAAAAAAAATATTAATTACAACAGTAAAAGGAGCTGCTAATGAAAATAAAATATTATTTCTTCTAGGACCAATTTTTTGTAAAGCAATAAACAATAAAGTATCACCAAAGAATATCCCAACAATTCCTGAAATTACTATAATAGTTAAGTAATCAACACTTATTGTATTCCAAGTATTTATATAAAATGTGTAAGTAATTAACATAATTGATACAAAAAATAATCTAAGACGATTAAAGGCTAAACCTCCAATAGTTCTTGTAACATCTGCTGATACTAAAGATGCTACTGCCCAACAAAGTGCAGCAGCTATTGCAATAAAGTAATAATAGATCATATTATTTATTAAAATAAACTTAAAATAAATTTAATAGGTATTGATAAATACTCACCTAAGAGATGTTCTTGTAATGCAAATCTTTTAATTAATCCTGTTGCTCTTAATATTGCATATATTACTAAAGCCCATAAATAAATTCCAAAAATAAAATTTATGTATGATATTATTTTTTTAAATTTGTTATAATAATTCATATGAAACCTAATTATTGGAATAAAGGTAAGATTTATCTATCAAATAAAGACAAAGTTTTGAAGAAATTAATTCAAACTTATAGGAATGAATATTTAAATCTAAATTCTAATTATTTTCATTCTTTAATTAATTCAATTATTGGTCAACAAATATCAGTATCTGCAGCTGATTCGATGAAAACTAAATTTTTTAAACTTAAAAAAAATATAACACCACAAACTGTATCTAAATTAAGTACTACAGATTTAAGAAAATGTGGTCTATCTAGACAAAAAATTTTGTACATAAGAAATATTTCTAAATTTTTTTTACAAAATAAGAAATTCATAAAAAATATTAATAAATCTTCTGAAGAGGAAATTTATAATAATTTAATTGAAATAAAAGGAGTAGGGAATTGGACTATTCATATGTTTTTGATGTTTAGTTATGGAAGTTCAAATATTTTTCCAACAGGTGATTTAGGCTTTTTAAAAGCTATTTCAAAACTTTATAAAGTTAAACTTCCTATAAGTGAAAGAAAACTTAAATTACTCTATAAAAAATGGAGTCCGTATTGTTCACAAGCCACATGGTATTTATGGAGATCATTAGATCCTATTCCAGTTAATTATTGATATTTGCTCCTTGCTCTATCCAAACTTTTAATATCTCTCTTTCATTTTTTGTAATACCAGTAAGATTATTAGGAGGCATGATTTCAGCATCAATAGCCTGAGCTTTAATTAATTTTATATTATTTACAATATCTTGAGCCGTGTCATAGACAACTCCTTTAGGTGCCGCTTCAATACCTTCAAAAGTTGGATATTTGGCATGACATGTTCCACATCTGTATTTAATTATATTTTGTACTTCATTAAAACTGACTAATTCTAAAGAAAGAGATGCATTTGCATCTTTTTTTTCGAATATTGAAAGACTACTTAAAGTCATTAAAAAAAACATGATTAAACCTGCTGATGGCAAAATCCAAAATTTATATTGTTTTTTATTTCTTAGATTAAAGTAATGGCGAGTCAAAATGCCAGCTATTGATATAACAGCTAATATTAACCAATTATTTACTGCCCCATACGTGAAAGAAAAATGTGAGCTAATCATTATAAACAACACAGGTAGTGTAAAATAATTATTATGTATTGATCTGTTTTTTGCTTCTATCGAAAGATTTAAATTTGGCTTTTGATTGTTTTCAGCGGAAGTAACAAGATTTCTTTGTGCAGGAATAATGACTCTAAAAACATTAGCTGCCATAATTGTACCAATAATTGCTCCAACATGTATGTATGCAGCTCTTGATCCATATATTTGGGTTAAAAAATAACTTAATAATACAAATAATAAAAAACCAGTTGCAATCAAAGTTTGTTCATTATCTTTTAAGACATTTTTACAAAGATAATCATATAGAAGCCAAGACCCTATAAGTAATAATACAGATATTAATATTGCTTGAAATGGTGTTAATATAATGCCGCTAGCCCCCAACATCATAGAGCTTGCATTTAAATAATAAACTAAAATTAGAAGTACAAAACCACTTATCCAAGTTGCATATGCTTCCCATTTAAACCAATGAAGAACTTTTGGAAGTTTTTTAGGAGGTCCTTTTAATTTTTCAATTCTATAAAACCCACCTGAATGAACAGACCATAAATATCCATCAAGGTGTTTAAAATCTGGATCATCTCTTTCCAGTCTACTATCAAGCCAATTAAAATAAAATGACGTTCCAATCCATGCTACACCAACAATTATATGAACCCATCTGACAATTAAATGTAACCACTCAGAATATACCGCAAATAGAGTTTCTGTTGGAACTCCTAAATTATAAAAAGCTGCAGTAAAAGCTATAACTATTGTAGTTGCAATTACAATATAGAGTCTTTGTTCTTTAGATTTTAAACCTGAAAATGCCCCAAGGACAAAAAATAATAATAATCCTAATAATGCTGATGCTGGTAGCGACAAAAGTAAATTATGAAAAAAGGTTTGGAAGTCATAAGATTGAACTGGTGCAACAATTTTAAGAAACAATTCCATATTAATATCTTATTTTATTTTCTTCTTTTTCCCAAATATTAAATGCTTTTATTGCCTCGTCACGTGATAATTGAATGATAGGGATTTTTCTCTCTTTTATTTCCAGTGATAGTTCATCATAAATAAACTTGTCATCAAATTTAATCTTTGCAGCATCTTCTCTAGAATTACCATAATACACTCTGTCTATATGTGACCAATATATCGCACTCAAGCACATAGGACATGGTTCGCAACTGGAATACAATTCACAACCTTCTAAGTTAAAGGTATTTAATTTTTGACATGCATTTCTAATAGCAACAATTTCAGCATGAGCAGTAGGATCATTGTTAAATGTTACTCTATTTACTCCCTCTGCAATAATTTCATCTTCTTTCACAATAACACATCCAAAAGGACCTCCACTATTTTTGATATTATCAATTGAAAGTAAAATAGCTCTTTTCATAAAATCTATGTTTGTCATATAACTTCTTTAATTTTATTATTTGATAAATGTTTTAAGTTATTTTTTATTGATATAATTCTTGTAATTATTGAGAAAGCTATTTCATTTGGGTCTTTTGAGTTGCCAATATCGATTCCAATCGGACACTCAATATTCTCAACTATTGATTTATTGTGACCATTATCAATCAATCTTTTATAAAACCTTTTTTTCTTTGTAAGAGATCCAATTAAACCAACAAAAGTATTATTTTTTTTCAAAATTTCATTTAATATTTTTAAGTCATAATCATGACTGTGAGTTAAGACTATAAAATAAGAATTATCTTCTAGTTTTGATACAATCTCCCAAGGTTTTTTTGAAAGTAAATAATTTATATCTTTGATATTTGTCATTTTTAAATAATCTTCTCTTGAATCAATTATAAAAGTATTAAAATTAATATTTTCTAATTTAGAAATTAATGCTTGACCAATATGTCCTGATCCAAAGATATATAAGTTAGGTTTAACATTTTTAAAAATATATTCACCTTTTAACGCATCTTTGGAATTACTATGTAAACTTAATTTAACTTGTACGTATCCACCACAACATTGTCCAATTCCTGGTCCAAGCGGAATATTCATTACTTTATTAGCTATATTTTTATCTATTAATTTTTTCGCTTCATCTATAACTAAATATTCTAAGTTTCCGCCACCTATAGTTCCAAAGATAGTATTAGTTGAGATTAATATAATGTCATCTAAACTATTGGGCGATGATCCTTTAACTTCAATAATTTTAGCTTTAACTATTTTACTGTTAAAACTTATATTTTTACTTAACTTTTTAAGATACATATTAGTGCAAACTTTTTAATATATTTTCAGCAGTAGCAGGTGCAATTAAATTTTCAGAATTTTTTCCTTTATTAGCATTAGATACTGCGTCCTTTAGTGCGATAAAACTTGAAATTGCTAGCATAAATGGTGGCTCTCCAACAGCTTTAGAGCGATTAATAACCTTTTCTTTATTAAAACCACGATCATATATTTCAACATTAAATTTAAATGGTGTTTCACCGGCAGTAGGTATTTTGTAAGTAGAAGGACTATGAGTTGTAAGAACTCCATTTGATTTCCAAGATACTTCTTCAGTTGTGAGCCAACCTAATCCTTGAATATAGCCGCCCTCAATTTGCCCTTTATCAATTCTCTCATTTATAGAATTGCCAACATCATGAATGATATCTACTTGAAGTATTTTATTTTCACCAGTTAATTTATCAATGATTACTTCTGTTACCGCTGCGCCATAAGCAAAATACAAGAAAGGCCTTCCTTGAAGTGTTTTTGTATTCACATTAATTTTGTTAGTTTTATAGAAACCTGAAGATGACAATGGAATTCTATTTAAGTAAGCGGTATTTATCAATTCTTTAAAAGAAATTTTTCTTTTATCAAAATAAACAAAATTATTTTCATATTTTATTTTGCTATTTGTTTTAAAATAAACATAGATAAATTCATTTAGACCTGATTTGATATTATTTATAGCATTAACAATTGCTGCTCCATTTATATCAGTTGTAGCTGATGCTGCACTTGCTGAAGTGTTAGGCACTTTTTCTGTATCCGTTGAAGAGATTTTTATATTTTCGTAATTAAGGCCAAATTCATTTGAAGCCACTAAAGCAAGTTTCGTCATTAATCCTTGACCCATTTCAATTCCTCCATGATTTAAATGAATGGATCCATCAGTGTAGATATGAACTAAGGCACCACCTTGGTTTAAATG
Organism: uncultured Alphaproteobacteria bacterium; assembly: GCA_902619055.1. The sequence continues at coordinate 13,121 of CACNCW010000015.1, read as the reverse complement.
AGTCGTTGTAAATGATATTCCAAACTTTACAGGTGTTATTGCTATACCTTTTTTTAGAACTTTATTTTTTTTATTAAAATTATTAATTTCTGCTTTTCTTTTTTTGTAATTAGATTTCTTAATTAGTTTATTAAAAATATCTTCAATCACATTGTCAGTAATTCTCATCCCATAATGAGTAGTATTTTTAATTTTATCTTTATAAAAATTAATTTTTCTTATTTCACTCGCTTCTAGTTTTAATTTTTGAGAAATATTTTCAATTATATTTTCAATACAAAACATTCCTTGAGGTCCACCAAATCCGCGAAAAGCAGTATTAGAAACAGTATTTGTTTTACATCTATACGAATTAATTTCTATATTTGGTATGTAGTATGCATTATCGATATGATAAATGGCTCTATCATTTATAGCTCCTGATAAATCTGGAGATATACCACATCTCGAAGCCATCATTAATTTTAGAGCAAGTATTTCACCATTATTATTAAAACCTACTTCATAATCAAATAAAAAATCATGCCTCTTTCCAGTCATGATCATATCATCATCTCTATCGACTCTTAGTTTTACAGGTTTAGATAATTTTTTTGCTGCAATGCTTGTAATGGCTGCAAATAAAAAAGATTGTGTTTCTTTTCCACCAAAACCACCACCAATTCTTCTTACTATCACATGGATACTATTGTAATTTTGTTTTAGTACCTTAGCAATAATTTGCTGCGTTTCTGATGGATGTTGTGTTGAAGAATATACTAAAAAATTATTATCTTCTTGAGGAATAGTCATTGCAATTTGACCTTCTAAATAGAAATGGTCTTGCCCCCCTGAATACAATTTACCTTTTAAAAAGTTGTCAGATCTTTTAAATCCATCTTTTATATTTCCTCTAGTTAGATACTTCGGTTTTAAAACAAATGATTTTTTCTTTAATGCTTCTTCAATTGATACGATTGGTTTAGATATTTTTAAGTCTATTTTTACTTTTAATGCAGCTTTTTTAGCTAAATTATTAGTTTTTGCTATAACTGCAAAGATTGGTTGCCCATAGTATTCTATATTTTTTGAAGTAAATATTTTATCCCCTTTAAATATTGGCCCAACATCATTTATGCCTTCAATATCTTTTTCAGTTATAATGTCTACTACACCTTCGGAAGATAAAACATCTTTATAATCAATTTTTTTTATAACTCCTTTACTACAATTACTGTATCCAATTACTGCGTGAAGTAAATTTTTAGGTTCTGATATATCATCAGTATAAATTGCTTTTCCAGTAACATGTTTTACTGCACTTTCATGTTCAATATTTTTTGTAAATATTTTATCCATTAATATAACGTTGATTTAATTTTATTATTTTCATTTAAAAACCTCTCTAAAAGGTTTTGACTAATTTTAGTTCTATAATTTTTTGACGCTCTCATATCATCTATTGGATCAAATTCTTTTTTTATAATTTTCTTTGCTTCATTAATATTTTCTTCATTAAATATTTTATTTAATAAAAATTTTTGAGCTTTTTTTGCTATTTTTGGAGTTTCTGCCAAACCTCCACAAACAATTTTTATTTCTTTAATAATATTTTTTTCAATTCTAGCATTTATAGCCATGAAAACAGAGCTTATATCATCATCAATTCTTTTTGAAATTTTATAACATTTAAGAATATTTTTTTTATAGATGGGTATTATAATTTCTTTAATTATTTCATTAGGCTTCAATTTTGTTTTTCGATAACTTAGAAAATAATTATCCAATAATAAAGTTTTTTTAACTTTTCCTTGAATTATAATTTTACTATTGAGTGCAATTAATACTGGTAAACTATCACCTATTGGAGATGCGCTTCCAATGTTACCTCCAAGGGATGCAGTATTTCTTATTTGCTCAGATCCGTATCTTTCAAACATTTTAGCAAATGTTGGATAAATATTTTCTAAAATTGGTAAAATATCATTTATGGGAGTAGCAGATCCAATGTGTAAATTGTTGTTTTTATTTTTAATATAATTTAAATCTTTATTTGAGCCTAAATAAAAAATATTTTTTAAATCTTTTCTTTTTTTTGTTACTTCAAGAGCTAGATCTGTGCCCCCAACTAGTAAATGTCCATTACTAGCCTCTTGATAGTCTTTTATTAGAGAATTTAAATTATAATGGATGAAAAACTTAGAACCATTTTTTTTAATAACAGTATCAGTTTTCTTAATTGATTTTAATAATCTAATAACTTTACTCTTTGAAAACTTATCACTTTTATAACTATACATATTCTTAATTGCATTTTTAATTGGAAGATAACCTGTACATCTACATAAATTTCCAGAAAGAAACTTATCAATATTTTCTTCTGTTGGTTTTATTTTATTTTCATACATATTGTACATTGACATGATAATACCTGGTGTACAAAAACCACATTGAGATCCGTCACTATCAATCATTGATTGTTGAACAGGATGAAGTTTATTTTTTTGTATATGTTCAACTGTTATTAATTGCTTACCATGCAGGGAATACAAAAAAGTAATACAAGTGTTTATACTTTTATAAGAAATTTTATTATCTTTTAATTCTCCTACAACTGCAGTACATGCTCCACAATCACCAGATGCACAACCTTCTTTTGTTCCAGTTAGCTCATGATTATGACGAAGATAATTTAGTACTGTTGTATTTGTGTCTAAATCTTTGATAGATATTTTTTCTTCATTAAGAAGAAAATCGATATGCGCTCTAGACACTAGCTTCCTCTATATGTTGAATAACTCCACGGGGTAATAAGAAGAGGAACATGGTAGTGCTCTTCTTTGTTAATTCCAAATCTAATTATTACGTCATCAAGAAAGAATGGTTCATGAAGATTTGTAAATTCCTTAAAATAACTCCCGCAAAGAAATAATAACTCATATTTTCCAAGAATAAATTTCTCTTTACCTAATATAGGTTCATCACACCTCCCATCTTCATTGAGAGTGAAATTTGAAATTTTAACTTTATTTTCACCATCAATTTTGAAAAGAGACCCTTTTATACCAGAACCAGGCTTACCATTATAGGTATCCAAAACATGAGTAGTTAAATATCCTTTAGACATAATACTTATTCGTTTATACAGTATTTAACTAAATATTAAATCAAGCATTTTTATGAAAGACGACAGAAATTACATAGGTTACGGAAATAATGACTCTAACTTTTATTGGCCTAATAAATCAAAACTCGCCATTCAATTTGTTCTAAATTATGAGGAAGGTGCTGAGAATTCAATAATGAATGGCGATGAAGGATCAGAAACTTTTTTATCAGAAATAATTAATGCAAACCAAATAATAGGTGCCAGAAATATGAATATGGAATCAATTTATGAATATGGTTCAAGAAGAGGTTTTTGGAGAATACATAATGAGTTTGAAAAAAGAAAATTACCTTTAACAATATTTGGTGTTGGTATGGCTTTAGAAAAAAATCCTGATGTTTGTGAACAAATAATTAAATCAAAGTATGAAGTAGCTAGCCATGGTTATAGATGGATAGACTATCAAAATATAACTGAGGAGGTTGAAAAAGAACATACTATAAAATGCAACAACATTATTAAGGATATTTTTGGATATTTTCCTTTTGGTTGGTATACTGGTAGAACAAGTCCAAATACAAGAAATATAATTTTAGATAATACAAATATTATTTATGATAGTGACTCTTATGCTGATGATTTACCCTACTGGATAAAAGTAAAAAATAAAAAACATCTTATTATTCCATATACTTTAGATAATAATGATATGAGATTCTCTACCTTACAAGGTTTTAACACAGGTGAAGATTTTTATAATTACTTAAAAAACTCATTTGATACATTATACAGAGAAGCAAATGAGTTCAATAAACCTAAAATGATGAGTGTGGGTTTACATTGTCGATTAATAGCGAGGCCAGGAAGATTTATGTCTTTGGTAAAATTTTTGAATTATATTTCTGGTTATAATGACATTTGGATTTGTAAAAGAGAGGAAATTGCCAATCATTGGTATGAAAATTTTAGTGATGAAAATTAAAGATATAAATAATTATAATTCTGAAAAGTTTATTAATTCTTTTAAAAATATTTATGAAGAATCTAAATTTATAACAGAACATGCTGATAAAAAGCGACCATTTAAAAATAAAAAAGAAATGATATTAGTGTTTTTAGAATTATTTGATAACTTAGATCAAGAAACTAAAATAAACATAATTAAAAAACATCCTGATCTAGCTGATAAAATAAAAATAAATAAAGGTTTGTCTGAATTATCTGATGAAGAACAAACTAGATCTGGTTTAAAAGATTGTTCAGAAGAAGAATTTAACTTATTTAATGATTTAAATTTAAGATTTAAAAATAAATTTAATATTCCATTTATTTTAGCAGTTAGAAATAAAAATAAGAATGAAATTATAACAGAGTTTAAAAGTAGATTAGATAATAATGATTTAAGCTTAGAAATAAAAAATTCAATTTCTCAAGTAAAAGAAATTGCTAAATTACGATTAACTGAATTAATTAATGAATAAGAAATACATTCAAAAAAATTATATAAATTTATGTAGTAAGGTTTTAGGTACAAAAATTCATAGATTTTCTGATCAATTTTTTGGATCAGCATCCAGATTGCTTAAAGAGGAACAGCCAATTTTCAAAGAAGGAGTATATGATAAAAATGGAAAGTGGATGGATGGATGGGAAACAAGAAGAAAAAGAATTAAAGGAAATGATTATGTTACTATTAAATTAGGCCTACCTGGTAAAATTAATTTTGCTGAAATAGACACAAGCTATTTTAATGGTAATCAACCTGAATACGCTAGTATTGATGCTTGTTATTTTGAAAAAAATAAATTTAATTGGGTAAACATTTTATCAAAAAAAAAACTTAAACCAAATTATCTTCATGGTTTTAAAACTAAAAAGAATAATAAAGTTTTTAATTTTATAAGATTAAATATTTATCCAGATGGAGGTATTGCAAGATTAAAATTATTAGGAAATCTAGATATATCAAAACTAAAATTTCCAAATAAAAAATTTGATTTATTAAGTGTTCTTAACGGATCAAAAATTGTTGCATGTAGCGATGAACATTTTGGCAGGGCAGAAAATTTGTTACTTCCATTTAAATCAAAAAATATGGGTAATGGCTGGGAAACTAAAAGAAGAAGAGGATCAGGATATGACTGGGTTGTAATTAAACTTGGAAAATCTGGTTTAATTGAAAAATTTAATATTGAAACTCATTTTTTTAAAGGTAACTATCCATCCTATTGCTCAGTACAAGGTTTTTATTCAATTAAAAATATAAATGTAAGAAAATTAATAAATGAAAGTAAAAATTGGGAATATTTAATAAAAAATAAAAATCTTAAACCTAATTCATCATTAAAAATTAATTTAACTAAACAAATTAAAAAAATAAATTACTTGAAGTTAAATATTTATCCTGACGGGGGTATTTCAAGGATTAGGGCAATTGGAAAGTTTTTGTGAACTATAAGATAGAGAATATTAGTAAAGAGAATTTCAAAAATTATGGTGATTTAATTACAACTTCTAATAAAAATTATGAAAGTATTAATAAAAATACAACCGATAGTTTTTTTGATTTAGCAAATATTCAAATAATTGGTGATGACAAAACACCTAGATTAAATATTTTTCATGCAAAGAAAAGAAACTTTCCATTAAAAATTAACATGTTAGAAAATCACCCCTTCAGCTCTCAAGTTTTTCTTCCATTTAATTCTACTGGCTTTTTAGTTTTAGTTGCGCCAATAGGAGACAAACCTAAAATTGATTTAATCGAAATATTCAAAGTAAGTGGAGGTGATGGTATAAATTTTAATCCCAAAGTATGGCATTTTCCTCTAATATCTCTTGAGAATGAAAAATATATTACCATTGATAAAAAAGATGCAGATAATAATATTGAGATTTATAATTTTGAACAATCGGAAATATTTGAATTAAAATATGAGTGATACAATTTTAAACATAGAAAATATTACAAAATCTTTTCCAAGAGTAATTGCTAACAAAAAGGTTACTTTTGATATTAAAAAAAATGCAGTCCATGCAATTTTAGGTGAAAATGGAGCAGGGAAATCTACTTTAGTAAAAATTTTATATGGTCTTCTAGAGCCAGATGAAGGAAATATTAAATTAAATAATAAGGATTTTAAAGTTAATTCACCAGCTGAAGCAAGGAAGCAAGGAATAGGAATGGTATTTCAGCATTTTTCTTTATTTGATTCACTATCAGTAAAAGAAAATTTAATTTTAGGAATTGATGAAAAGATGTCTTATTCAGATTTAGAAAATAAGCTAGAAAATATAAGCTCAAGATATAATCTTCCCTTAGATTTAGATGCTCCAATTACTGCTTTATCAGCTGGAGAAAAACAACGTGTAGAAATTGTAAGAATTTTATTACAAGACCCTCAAATACTTATTATGGATGAACCAACTTCCGTCTTAACTCCACAAGAAGTTGAAAGTTTGTTTGTAACATTAAATGCTCTCGTCAAAGAAGGTCGTACAATATTATATATTACTCATAAACTCGAAGAAGTAATATCAATATGTGATACAGTTACAATAATGAGAAGTGGTGAAATTATAGACACTTCAAGCACTTCTAATCAAACAGCAAAAACACTGGCAACAAAAATGCTAGGACAAAAATTAGATGATTTAAAAACTAATTATGAGCATATAAAAGATGAAGTTAACTTTGAAGTAAAAAATATCTCATGTGATTTTAATGATCCATTTTTAACAGACCTTAAAAATATTTCATTTCAAGTTAGAATGGGTGAAATTTATGGCATTGCTGGTGTTGCTGGTAATGGACAATCAGAATTAATGGACATTTTAACAGGAGAAAATATAAATATTAAATCTGGTTCAATCACTTTTGATAGTAAAAAAATTGAAAAGTATGGACCACAAAAAAGAAGAGATTTATCTATTTCTTTTGTTCCCGAGAATAGACTGGGTCATAGTGCAGTACCTGAGTTAAGTTTGTCTGAAAATATTCTTTTAAGTCAATTTCCAAAAAATAATTTTATTAAAAATGGTATAATATTGAAAAATAATGTTGATGATTTTGCCAATAATGTAATTAATGAATTTAAAGTTATTACTCCTGGGAATGACGCCAAAGCATCAAGTTTATCTGGAGGCAATTTACAAAAATACGTTATTGGTAGAGAAATATCATCTAAGCCAAAAATATTAATTATTTCACATCCAACTTGGGGGATAGATGCCGGTGCTGAGCATTCTATCAGAGAGTCTTTGATAGAATTATCTCAAAATGGCACATCAATAATTGTTATTTCTCAAGATTTAGATGAATTGATTGAAATTACTCATAAAATATCTGTTATTTATGATGGAAAATTATCCAAACCTTTTAGAACTAATGAAGTAGAAATAGAAAAATTAGGATTATTGATGGGTGGAAAAAATGAATAGTTTATTTCCCTCTATAGTTTCTCGCTCACAGAGTTCGAGTTTAATGAATTTTTTTGTTCCTATAATATCTATTATTTTAACCTTAATTACAGGTTCAATTATTTTTATTCTTCTTGGTTTTGATCCAGTTTATGCATTGTATACGTTTTTCATTTCACCTATTTCTTCAACCTACGGTATTTCTGAATTGTTTGTAAAAGCAACTCCTTTAGCCTTAATTGCAATTGGTCTCTCATATTGTTTTAAGAATAATATTTATAATATTGGAGCTGAAGGACAACTTACAATGGGAGCAATTTTTGGTGGAGGTATTGGAATATTTTTTCATGATACAAATGCTTTTTGGTTATTGCCATTAATGATTTTTGCTGGAGCAATTGGAGGAGCATTGTGGGGTTTAATACCAGCTATTTTAAAAACAAAATTTAATACAAATGAAATTTTAACAAGTTTAATGTTAGTTTATGTCGCTTTATTTATTTTAGATTATTTAGTAGTGGGACCTTGGAAAGATCCATTTGGTTATAGTTTTCCTAAATCAAGACCATTTAGTGATTCTGGAAGAATGCCACTATTATTTGATGGTTTAAGGGTGCACTTTGGATTAATTATAACGCTATTTTTAATTTTTGTATCTTGGTTTATATTTTCAAAAACTATTTTTGGCTTTCAACTAAAAGTATCTGGTTATAGCCCAAAAGCTGCAAGATATGCTGGTTTTAATCAAACAACTTTAGTTTTTTTTGCTTTTGCAATTTGTGTTGCTTTTGCAGGTATTGCAGGGTTAGCCGAAGTATCTGGTCCAATTGGATTATTATATAGAGATATTTCTCCAAATTATGGATTTACTGCAATTATTGTTGCTTTCTTAGGTAGACTTCACCCAATTGGTATTATTTTTGCTTCTTTAGTTATCGCTCTTACTTATCTTGGTGCTGAAGACGCACAATTGTTTTTACAAATACCGTCAGCAGTAGGTTTTATATTTCAGGGTTTGGTTTTATTTTATTTATTAGGTGCAGAATTACTAATTAACTATAAATTAACTTATAAAAAATTATTATGAATTTAGATTTAATACTTGGAATATTGCAAATTGTTTTAATTGCAACAACACCTCTAGTTTTTGCTGGTATAGGTGAGTTAGTGACAGAAAAATCTGGAGTATTAAATTTAGGTGTAGAAGGAATGATGTTGGTAGGAGCAGTGTCCGCTTTTATTATCTTAGTATTAACTGGAAGTTATTTTTTAGCTTTTTTCGTATCTATTTTATCTGGAATTATTATGTCTGGATTATTTGCTTTTCTAGTTCTATTTTTAATGTCAAATCAAATTGCTACGGGATTAGCCTTAACTATTTTTGGAATAGGTCTTAGTTCGATGCTTGGCAAACAATATATTGGCACACCAATTGATGGTCTTTCACCATGGTTTTTTGTTATATTTTCTTTCTTAATTGTTTTTTTGGTTAGTTATTTTTTTTATAAAACTAAAGCTGGTTTGATTTTAAGAGCAGTAGGGGAATCTCATAATTCTGCACATGCTTTAGGATACAGCGTTATTAAAATTAGATTTTTATCAATTTTGTTTGGAGGTTCTATGTGTGCTCTTGCAGGATCATATATTTCAATTTGTTATGCTCCAATGTGGCAAGAAGGTATGACAGCTGGACGTGGATGGATAGCGTTAGCTTTAGTTGTATTTGCAACTTGGAAACCAGAAAGAGTGCTTATTGGAGCTTATATATTTGGAGGTGTTACTATTCTTCAAATGAATCTTCAGGCTTTAGGTTTAAGATTTCCTGGTCAATTTTTCAGTATGGCACCATATGTTGCAACTATTATAGTTTTAGTATTAATTTCTAGTAATAAATTAAGAATAAAACTTAGTGCACCAGCTTCATTAACTATCCCTTTTTATAAAGGCAGATAAATATCCACTTCTTTTTTTCTATAATCATATAGATTTATTGATCAAACCTATTTCTATATATTAAGTATATATTTGAGTAATCGTTATATTAGCAGGTGAGGTTAAAATGATTAGAATAATAACTTTTTTATCTACTTTTTTGGTATTTGCATTTGGTTCGGCATATGCAGACCCTAAAAAAGTTGGATTTATATACATAGGTCCTCCAGGTGATCATGGTTGGACATATATGCATGATGTAGGTAGAAAATATATGGAGAGCCAACTTGGTGATTCTATTACTACTACTTATCTTGAAAATATTCCTGAAAACGCAGATGCTGTGAGAGCAATCAGAAAACTAGCAGACTCAGGACATGATTTAATATTTACAACGTCTTTCAACTATATGGATCAGACACATGAAGTAGCTAAGGATTTTCCTGATATAAAATTTGAACATGCTACTGGGTACATCCAAGCAGATAACGTTGCTACGTATTCAGCTAGATTTTACGAAGGTAGAATGATTGAAGGGCATATTGCTGGCCATATGACTGAAACTAATACTATTGGTTATATAGCTTCATTCCCTATTCCTGAAGTTGTAAGAGGAATAAATGCATTTTATTTAGCGGCTTCAAAAGTAAATCCAGATATCAAAATGAAAATTATTTGGGTATTTACTTGGTACGATCCAGGTAAAGAAGCTGATGCAGCTAATACATTAATTAATCAAGGAGCTGATATAATTGTTCAGCATACAGATACATATGCTCCTTGCCAAGCTGCTCAAAAAGCGGGTGTTTATGCATTTGGTCAAGCTTCAAACCAAGAAGAATTTTGCCCTGATGCACATTTAACTTCAATTGAAGATATTTGGGGCCCTTACTATGCAGAAAGAGCAAAAGCTGTTGTAGACGGCACTTGGTCTTCTGGTGATACTTGGGATGGTATGGATAAAGGTATGGTTGTAATGTCACCATATAATACTAAACTTATGCCAGCAAGTTTAATTCAAGAAGCAGTAAATATGGAAGTTGGAATTAAAGATGGAACAATCCATCCTTTCACGGGTCCAATTTACAATCAAGCTGGTGAGCTTGTGGTTCCTGAAGGTGAAGTAGCGCCTGATGGAATGTTACTTGGAATGAACTTTTATGTTCAAGGTATTGACGGCGAAGTACCACAATAATTAAAATCCTTATAACCCTCTCTCTTTTAAAGGGAGAGGTTTAATTATTAATTTCAAAGGAAGATTTATGTCTGATTTACACATTAGTTGGGACGAATATAGAAGTAAAACAGAAGATTTAGCAAAACAAATTCATAAGGATGGATGGCAATTTAATCAGGTTGTATGCATCGCAAAAGGAGGTATGAGAGTAGGGGATGTAATGGCAAGAATATTTGATGTTCCCTTAGCAATTCTTTCTGTTGAATCATATAAAGGTGAGGGAGTAAAAAATAAAAGAGGTGCAATCACATTTTCAAGAGATTTAGCAAAAACAAGCCCTAACATTGGATCAAAAGTTTTAATAGTAGATGATTTAGCAGATTCAGGAATTACTCTTAAAAAAAGTATTGATTGGTTAAATCATACTTATGGTTTTTATATAGATGAGCCAATAAGAACTGGAGTTTTATTTTATAAGTCAGTATCTTCGTTTAAACCAAATTATTATGTTGATTATTTAGAAGATTCTCCTTGGATACATATGCCTTATGAGGTTTATGAAACTATGAAACCAGAAGAACTTGGTTAAAAAATTGAAGTAATTTCCTCAAACTTTTTCTTTTGTTTTGCAAACTTTGGAACTTTTACATCTTTATCTGGTCTTCCAACAATAAGTAAAACAAATGGTTTTTCATTGCTAGGCCTCTTTAAAATTTTATTAAGAAATGTCATTGGACTTGGTGTGTGTGTTAACATTGCTAAGCCAGAAAAATGTAAACAAGTAATTAGTATGCCAGTAGCTATACCGACAGACTCTTTTACATAATAATTTTTTATTTTTTTATTTCTTGAAATTGAAAATTTTTTTTCAAATATAGCTATTAAATATGGTGCATTTTCAATAAATTTTTTATTTTCATCAGTTCCTAAAGGAGTTAAAGCATCCAGCCACTCTTGAGGAGCTTTATACTTATAAAAATTTTCTTCTTCTTTTTCTGCTTCTATTCTAATCTTCTTTTTTACGGTTTTATTTTTTATTACTACAAAATGCCAAGGTTGAAGATTTGCTCCACTTGGAGCTGATCCTGCAGATAAGATTGCATTTTTTATAACATTTATATCGATTTTATCTTTTGAAAATTCACGAATGCTTCTTCTCTCTTTAATATTATTATAAAAATTTTTTGAATTAATCTTCATTTCTTTGATAGTTTGATTTGAAAATTTTAAATCTTCAGCTATGTATTTTTTAACTTTATGCATTGGTTTGTTATTATTATTGGAATACTTTTAATTTCTCTATCAATTAGTAATCCTCTATATAAACTAATTATAAAAAAGCGAATAAGATTTAATCTTTTTATTGAAATACTGTTCAGGATAATACTATTTTTAATTAGTGTAATAATTATTTTTCTTGGTTTGTACTTAGAGAGTATTTCTTAATATCTTCTTATATTTCTATCAATTAATGCCGCCCATGCATCTATTCCGCCAAGTACATTTACACAATGATTATAACCTTGTGCTTTAAGCCATTTACATACAGCTTGGCTTCTTGTACCGGTATGACACATTACAAAAATATTTTTTTTCTTGTCTAATTCAGTGTATCTTTTAGCAATTTCTGAAAGTTTCATATGTATTGTACCTTTAATATGGGCATGATCTCTTTCAGTATCCTCTCTTACATCTATAATTTGAATTTTTTTGTCATCTTGCTTAAGTTCATTTAACTGATGAACAGTTATTTCACTACTACTGTAAAGATCCATAAGATTATCTTATTATAAATATTACTAGATTTCTACTATTTTAAATAAAATTAATTTTAAAAATTAAATTTGTTATTTCGAAGTTTTTCATGTATGAGCACATATCATTATGTCAAAGAAAATAACTTTTTCAGCTTTTGGTAGAGATTCTTATTATCACAGAGATTGGTTTAAAAAAAATGGTTTTAAATTTGATAGAAGTTCTAGAAAATGGACTGTAGAAAATTTACCAATAGATAATGCTGAAGAGTTTGCTAGTTACTGTAGAAAATACGGCTTAACATTTGAACGATCTGATAGAATGATTAAAGAATTTGATTACGCAGATTATCTTTGGGATGGAAGAAGAGATGAATTTATGAAAACTTCTGAAAATATTGAAATTCCACAACCAAAAAATAAAATCTAATTTTTGTTAAACAAATTAGTATCAAATAATTTAATACTCCTTATAATTTTAGCTGCTATTTGGGGATCATCTTTTTTTGTTATTAAAATCTGTTTATCTAGTTTTACTCCCACAAGCATCGCTTCTTTAAGATTAATTATTGCTTCTATTTTTTTAATTATTTTATATTATTCTTACAACAAACATCCTAAATTAAATCTTGATTTAGTTATAATTCTATCTTTTATTGGAATTACAGGAAATTTTTTACCATTCTATCTGATTAGTTGGGCTGAACAATACATACCTTCTTCCACTGCAGGTTTATTAATGTCTGTTGGT
>CACNCW010000014.1 GCA_902619055.1 uncultured Alphaproteobacteria bacterium | reverse complement strand
TCATATATACTTTCAGCGTAATATATTTTGTCATCAGCAGTGATTATTTTAAAATAACTTTGTTCAGGATAATATTGAACAACTTGTTTGTTTATGATTTCTAATTTATTTTTTGTTTCTAGGCAAAATTTTTTCCAAGTTTTAAAACTAATGACACAATAAGGTTTATCTAAACTTGTGTGCGTTATGTCTATATTTTTATTACCAATAATCCATTTGTGCCATTTTTTTTCAATAATTTTTTCAAATGGCTTCATCCAATCTGTTAACCAAAAACCAAAAGTATTATCCCTTTTGTTTATATCTTCACTTTCAAATGCAATGATTTCGTTGTAGCTATCTCCATAAAGAATTTTGTTTACAGCTAAACCGCTAGTGCCTAAGCCAATTATTGCAGCTTTATAAATTTTCATTTGGGAGACTATCTCTAATATTTTTATACTGATACTTCATAAAGGGGATAAAAATAAAAAATAAAATCGATTTAGCTGTAATTAAAGATTTTTCTAATAAGTTTAAATATACCCGTTCTCTTAAATATTTTTTTTTATTGGATTTTATCTTAATGCCAATACCTCTATAAATATTAGCCGCAATGAATATCCCCAGTCTGGTAGATAGTGGGATATATTTTAAACCAGCAAAACCATTTTTATAAAATTTATCTGAAAGACCTATTACTTCATGAATTGCATTTGATATTCTTTCATCTTTTTCTGAACTTTTGTTATGAAGATCAGTTAAATTTTTTAATGATATATCAGGTATCCAATTAGCAGGTAAATATATTCTTTTCATTTTAGAATCTTCATAAACATCTCTTGCTATATTTGTTAGCTGCATTCCGATACCTAGATCAATTGCGGATCGTGCTGCCTTTTCATGTTTTACTCCAATAATTTTAGACATCATTAATCCAACAGTACCAGCAACATGATAAGAGTATTTTATAAGTTCTTCCTTGTTTTGAATTCTTATTTTTTTTTGATCCAAGATTAATCCCTCTATTAAATCTATAAAAATTAAATTGTTAATTTCATTTTTTTGCAAAAAAATATTTACTTTATTATTTTTATTGGTCTTTATTTCTACAATTGACTTTTTGAGATAGATAGTTTGATCTTCACTATATTTATCAGCAATATCATCAAAATATCTACAAATTGAATAAAGAGTACCAGCATTTTTTTTGTAACTTTTTGGTAAAAAGAAACTTGCCCAATAAAAACTTTTACCTTCCTTCCTGAGGTCAGCAGTTGAATTTAACTTTAAATCAATCATTATTATTTTAATTTAGCTTTAATTATATTTTCAACAACTTTAGCTGATGAAAGCACTCCTGGTATTCCAGCACCTGGATGAGAACCTGCCGCTGAAAAATATAGGTTTTTAATTTTTTTATCTTTGTTGTGATACCTAAACCACGCTGACTGTGTAAAGATTGGAGCTATAGAAAAACCAGCTCCGTGCATAGAATTGTAATCATTTTTAAAATCTTTAGGATTCATCCAAAAAATATCTGTAATACTCTTTTCTAAATCTGGCATAATTGTTTTTGATAATTCTTTAACTATCTTATTTTTAAGGTTTTCTGATTCAACATCCCAATCAATTTTGCCTTGTAAATTGGGTACTGGGCATAGAACATAAAAACTATCACATCCTTCTGGAGCAAACGATTTATCAGTTGCGGTAGGTCTATGAATATATAAAGAAAAATCTTCAGATAATATTTTGTTTTTAAATATATCATGAAGTAAAGATTTAAATCTTTCAGTCATCCAAATAGTATGGTGAGCAACTTTATGGTATTGTTTTTTCGTACCAAAGAAAAGAACAAAAAGCCCCATTGAATACAATAAGTTTTTTTCTTTTAATACAGGTCTTTTTAAATTTTGTTTTTTTAAAAGTTTGGAGTAAACCATAGGTGGATCAGCATTGCAAACAACAAGATCTATATTGGAAATCTGTTCATTGTTTGTTAATATTTTTGTCACCCTATTATTTTCAACAATAAATTCTTTTGCCTCTGTATTTGTTTTTATTTTAATACCACAATCAATCATTAATTTTTTTAGTTCAGATACGATTTTACCAGTTCCACCCATACAAAAAAATACGCCCCATTTTCTCTCTAAATAATGAATCAAAGCGTAAATAGATGTTGTTGTGTGTGGATCACCTCCAACTAAAAGTGGGTGAATTGAAAATGCTTTTCTAAGATATGGATTTTTTAGATAACTATTTACAAGTTGAGATACTGTGAAATAACTTTTTAAAATAATTAAATTAGGAATAACGCCTAACATTTTAAAAAAAGAAATAAATGGTTTGTCAGCTAATTGTGTAAACCCTACGTCAAAAATTTTTTTTGATTGATTTAAGAGTTTAGAATATCCTTTAATGTCTCTATTATCATATTTGCTTATTTCGTTATTTGTCTTTTCGATAGTAGAACAATAATCAAAAGTTTTACCATCATGAAAATAATATCTATACCAGGGCTCAAGAGGAACAAAACTCAAATAATCTTCTCTTTTTTTTCCAAATAGACTAAATAATTCATCAAAAAGAAATGGTGCGGTTATAACTGTTGGTCCAGCATCATGTTTAAAACCATTCACTTCAAAAACTCTTGCTCTTCCTCCAAGCTCGTCTAGTTTTTCAATAATTGTTGTATCATAGCCTAATTTTTTTAGTCTTAGACTAATCGCAATACCTCCAAAACCACTTCCTATAACTACTGCTTTTTTTCCCATTGTTAATTTTGTAATTGTATTTAAATACCTTATTTCTTAATAAATATAATATTATTTATGCTTACAAAGACAGATTTATTTGAATTACTTAGTATAAAAAATAAGGATTTTCAAATACATGATCATGATCCTTTATTTACAGTTGAAGATTCTGAAAATCTAAGAGGTGAGATTAAAGGGGCACATACAAAAAATTTATTTTTAAAAAATAAAAAAAATAATTTTTTTCTTTTTAGTTGTGATGAAAATGCAAAGGTTGATTTAAAGCTATTTTCTAAATCAATCGATGCTAAGAATTTATCATTTGCAAATGCTGAATATTTAGAGCAGTTTTTAGGTATAAAGCCAGGATCAGTCTCCCCATTTGCCCTTCTTAACGACAAGCATAATGTTGTTGAATTTTACTTAGATGAAAAACTTTTTAACAGTGAATTAATTAACTTCCACCCCCTAATTAACACAACAACTATAAGTATAAAGACCGCAGAGTTTATAAACTTCCTCCTTGAAAATAATAAAAAAATTCATATTTTTTCTTTGGATAGTTATAGTATAGTCAAATCTTTATGAGTGAAAATACAAATATAATCGATGTTACTGAAGCAGAGTTTAATGATCAGGTTATTGAGGCAAGTGAGAGAAAATTAATTGTTGTTGATTTTTGGGCTCCTTGGTGTGGTCCTTGTAAACAATTAACACCAATTTTAGAAAAAATAATATCAAAATCAGGGGATAAAATCACTTTAGTAAAAATAAATATTGATGAAAATCAACAAATTGCTGCGCAATTAAGAATTCAATCAATTCCTACTGTCTACGCTTTCAAAGATAAACAAATTGTTAATGCATTTCAGGGCGTTATTCCTGAAGGCCAAATTATTGAATTTATTGAAAAGTGTTTAGGGTCTAAAATTAATGAAGACTTCACTGAATTTTATAATGAAATAGAAAGTTCTATGGCTGAAAATAAGTTTGAAGAAACTAAAGACACTCTTCTAGAATTTATTTCTAAAAACTCAGACGAAATTAAAGGTATTTGTTTTTATTTAGAGTGTTTGATTGAACTTAAACAATTTGAAGAGGTTGAGATGTTCATTAGTACATTAGAAAAAGATGTACAAAATAAGGATGAAGTTAAACAGGTTTTAAAAAAAATGGAAATTGTGAAAAATAATTCATCCGGACCAAATATAAATGAGTTGCTTGACAAACTTGAGGGTGAACCAAATAATATTGATTTAATTTTAGAAATATCAGATAAATATTTTTCAATGAAACAATATGAAAATGGAATGGATTTGCTTCTAAAAAATTATCCAAAAAATAAGGATAGTATAAAAAATAAGATGGTAGAATTTTTTGCTGTACTTGGTAATACTGATCAAATTACTATTCAATATAGGAAAAAACTTTCACAATTAATGTTTTCATAACATGGAAATCCCTATTTTTCCTTTAAACGGTGCCGTCCTTTTTCCAGGAACAAGCTTGCCTCTGAATATATTTGAAAAAAGATATATTGAGATGGTTGACTACGCTCTTTCAAAGGAAAGGTACATAGGCATGATACAATCTGATGAAAAAAATAAAC
The DNA here is from genome assembly GCA_902619055.1 of uncultured Alphaproteobacteria bacterium. The sequence goes on along the minus strand of CACNCW010000014.1, from coordinate 17,635 downwards.
TCTATAATATTGGTTGTATTGGAAAAATTCATAGTTTTAGTGAAACAACAGATGGGCGATATTTAATTAGTCTACAGGGTACTAATTGTTTTAAAGTTAAGAAAGAGTTAGAAAAAAAATTTAAGTTTAGGTTGGTTGAGGCTGAAATGTTGGATTTTGAGGAAGATAAAAACATTATAAATGAAAAACAAAAAAATAATCTTTTAGATAAGTATAGCCAATATATTAAAGTCAAAAAAATTAACTTAAACTTGGAAGAAATTCAAAATATTGATTTTAATCAAATTATAAAGTTTATAGCAATGATATCCCCTTTTAGTGACATTGAAAAACAGGTTCTTTTGGAAACAAAAAATTTAAGTGATTTTTATAAAAAACTTCATTCGATTTTGGAACTTGAGATAGTTGAAGATAATAATAGTAAAACTATTAATTAATACCCATAGCAAAATCACTTATCTGATTTTTTAATTTTTTACTTCTCTCTATTAAATTAATAGCTGAAAATCTTGAATAATTAAAAAATGTATTGTCTAATTTAAAGACACTATCAACTTTATCGGTAATTTGATACAACCTATAGGCTTTAAAAAAATTATCTTTCTGAAATTCTTTACAAAATATATCATCACCCAATTCCAAACCTAAAGAGTTATATTTTTTTACTATATTATATACACTTTCTACATCTTGCATGCCTAAATTCCACCCTTGTCCTGCGATTGGGTGAAATGAGTGAGCTGAGTCACCTAAATAAATAATTCTATTTTCAAAAAATTTAGAGTTTAAATGAGCTTTTAAAGGAAAGGTTTGTTTGGTAATTATTTTTTTTATCTCACCTACACTTCCATGTATCTTTTCATTTAGAATGGAAATAATTTCATTATCATCTAAGGTTAATAAAGAGTTTATAAATTTATTAGTGTTTGTCCAAACTATAGAACTTTGAAATTGATTTTTATTTTTTTGCATTGGTAAAATTGCAAGAGGTCCGTTTTTAAAAAAGAACTCGAAAGCAGTGTTATTGTGATTCTTGGAGTGATAAAAATTAAATACAATTGCTTTTTTTTTATAATCTTTTCTATAAATTGGTGTTTTTAAAATTTTTCTTATAAAGCTGTTTTTTCCATCACACGCAAATAGAATATTTGTATTAACATAGAAATTATTTTGCTTAGTTAAGATTCTGTCGACTTGATAAAAAATATCTTTAACGGAAACATTGTTAAAAATTTCTACATTTTTTTGTTTTTGTAATTTTTTATACAAGCAATCAAGTATAAACTCGTTTTTAACTATATATCCAAGATTGGATTTTCTTCTTTGGTTGTCAAAATAAATTTTGTTTGATTGATTTCTGTCTATTATCTGAATATTCTTTATTGGTTCTGCATAATTACCAATTTCATTCCAAATATTTATTTCTTCAAGAAATTTTTTTGTGCCCTCTGAAATTGCTGTTGTTCTCTTGTCTAAAATATTTTTATGATTAAATTTATCATTTTGCTCTAAAACTACTACATTATTACCAAGTTTGGAAAGTGCATATGCTGTAACAGCCCCAATAAGACCTCCCCCTATTATATTGATGTTTGATTGAATTTCTTTCATAATTTTCTTCGAATTACCATAATCTAAATGTATTACAATCTAACTATATGTTCAAGTATGGTTCAATTAGAAATTTTATAGTTAAATTTTTAGTAGGAATAATTTTATTTGGATTTGGCCTAATTTACTTTACCAGTCTTTACTCATACTCTGCAAATGATCCAGGTTTTAATCAATTAAATTACAATACTAATGACAGCAATATTGAAAATCTTATGGGTTTTTTTGGTGCTTATTTATCAAGTTATTCATTAATTTTTATTGGAACACTAAGTTATTTATTAGTGATTTTTATAATACTAGAAGGTGGAAAATTGTTTTTAGGTGTTACTAGCAAGTTTATAATTTTGAAATTCTTATCAAACCTGACAGGAATAATTCTCATTAATGTTTCCATAAAATCAGTTGATATAACCTTTTTAAAAACAGGTTTGGTTTCACAGTTCCTAGTTGATTTATTTACAAGTATAAATTTAAATCTTCTAGAAAATATTTTTGTTTATTTTATTATAAATTTTTTACTTTTAGTATTTGGTGTAGTTTTAATATTTTTATCATTTAAAATAAGTTTTTCTTGGATAAATAAATTATTTTCTTTCTTAAAAATTTTCAAATATTTTAAATTTTTATTTTCTGTATTTGGTTTATTAAAATATTTAAGTTTTAGAAAAAAAATTACAAAAAAAACATTAAGAAGTGAGCCAACAATTAAGAAAAGAAATTATGTTAATTTAAGCAAAAAAAATAATAATACTAAAGCTAATAAACAACTAGAGCTAGATAATTTTAGCTTTAGCCTTCCATCTAAAAATCTACTTTCGAAATCAAATTTTAAAAATAATAAAAACAGAGAATTGGAAAAAATCAACACTGATGCTGCTATTAAGTTAGAGAAAACACTATCTGAATATGGTGTAGAAGGAAAAATAGTTGGTTTTAGTAGTGGTCCAATTGTAACTTTATTTGAATTTATTCCAAATGCAGGAATAAAATCTAGTAAAGTAATAGGTTTATCTGATGATATTGCTAGAGCAATGTCTTCTATTTCTGCTAGAATATCAACTCAACCTGGCAAGACAAGCTTAGGTATAGAAATACCAAATGCTAAAAGAGATAGTGTTTTATTTGGTGATTTAATTGAAGAAGATGAATTTCAAATTGAAAATAATTCTCTTACTCTTGCATTGGGAAAAGATATATCTGGAAAAAGTATTTTCGCAAATTTAGAGCGAATGCCCCATCTACTAATAGCGGGGACAACTGGTTCAGGAAAATCTGTAGGTATTAACACGATGATTTTAAGCATACTTTACAAATTTAAACCTAATGAATGCAAGCTGATATTAATTGACCCTAAAATGTTAGAATTGAGTATTTATGAAGATATCCCTCATCTTTTAACACCCGTAGTTACTGATCCAAAGAAAGCTGTATTTGCTCTTAAGTGGGTGGTTAGAGAAATGGAAAATAGATATAAATTAATGAGCTCACTGAATGTGAAAAATATTGATTCTTATAATGATAAAGTCTTAAGAACTATTTCATCTGGAAGAAAGTTATATAGAGAGGTTCAAACTGGAATTGATGATGAAAGTAAAATGCCAATAATTGAAAAACAAGAAATACTTCTAGATAAGATGCCTTTCATTGTAGTGGTTATTGATGAAATGGCAGACTTAATGATGGTGGCTGGAAAAGAAGTTGAATCTTTAGTTCAAAGATTAGCACAAATGGCTAGAGCTTCTGGTATTCATTTAATTACAGCCACACAAAGACCTAGTGTAGATGTGATTACAGGAACTATAAAAGCAAATTTTCCCAGTCGTATTAGTTACAAAGTTTCTAGTAAGTTTGACAGTAGAACTATACTAAATGAAATGGGTGCAGAACAGTTATTGGGTAGTGGAGATATGTTGTTTCTGGAGAATGGCGGTATAACAAAAAGACTTCATGGGGGGTTTGTTTCTGAGACAGAGGTTGATAAGGTTGTAAGTTATATTAAAAATCAAACAACATTTGATCAAAAAAAAGAAATATCATTATCAGATGAAGAAAAAATATCTTCAAATAAAGAAGATTTAATTTCATCTAACAACGATGATCTATATGGTAAGGCTGTTGACATAGTTGTAAAACAACAGAAAGTTTCAACAAGTTACATTCAGAGATATCTTCAGATAGGATACAATAGAGCTGCCAGAATTGTAGAAAAAATGGAAGAAGATGGAATAATAAGTGAAGCAAATAACGCGGGTAAAAGACATGTTCTTAAAAAATAAAAAGTTTTTGTTTTTTTTTTTAATTATTTTTATAATATTTTCTAATAAAGTTTATTCATCAAGTGAAGATAAAACAAAAATTTTAACTTATTTAAATTCATTAGAAGATTTTTCAGCTTCATTTATTCAAAATGATGGTTATAACTTAAGTGAGGGAAAAGTTTATGTTGGCAATAAAAGAATAAGAGCTGAGTATTTTTCGCCTACAAAGATTTTAATAATTTTAGATAAAAATAAGGCAATGTATTACAATTATGAGCTTGAAGAAGATGAATTTTTTAACCCAAAAAATACTAATGCTTGGTTTTTTTATGATATTTTCAGAAATACTCTTTTTTTTGAAGATGGTTTAATTGAAATTGAAAGTAACCAGTTAACGCTTGAAAAAAAAGGTGTTAGTATAGAAAATAATAATTATCAAATTAAAGTATTTTTTGAAAGAAATCCTACAGTTCTTAGAGGAATAGAAGTTTTAATTAATGATGATTTACTTGAGTTTTCTATTTATAATCATAACTACAATGAAGAATTTGATAAGGATTTTTTTAAATTAATAAACCCTACTTTTCTAAATTAATTAATAATCAATAATTTCTCACTTTTTGATTGGATTTTTACAGTTGTACTAATCTTACTCATTTTCTTTCTTATTCTTGTAAGATGGCTATCGAGTGAATTAGTCTGAATGTTAGATTTAATTTTTAGTATTTTTTCTTTTATGTATACTTTGTCAACCTCTTTCTCCCTAATAAGATAACTTAATATTTCTGCTTCTATCTTTGTAAGATAACAATACGAATTATTTTTTATGTTTGTTATTCTTTCGTTAAAAATAACAATATCATGGAAATGAACTTTTAGATTTTGAATAAAACTTTCTATAGTGTTTTTAATTTGTCCAATTGATACTGGTGTTTTTAACACCTTTAGTTTTTTATAAGACTCTAGTTTTGTGTTTTGTACCCTTGATAATATAAGGAAATTAGTTCCCAAGGAATCAAGGTTTATTAAGCTTAAATCATTTTGATCTTCAATAAGAATAATGTTAGCATTTAAATCTGATATTTTATTTTTTATATCATCTAAATTCATAAATGATAATTTGTACTCTAAAAATATATCATTAAGGAAAAACTTAATTTTATTATTTGAAAATATATTTATTTTGTTTTTCAACTTCTTTTACCAAATAAAATAGTACCTAGCCTGATGTATGCAGGATTAAATTCTAATGCTTTATGATAGTCTGAGCTCATGCCAATACTTAATTTTTTGATTCCATTTTGTTCTGCCAATTTATGAAGTTTGTTGAAATGGTATCTAGGGTCATCATCAATTGGTGGTATGCACATCAATCCTTCGACTATTAAGTTAATTTCGTTATTAATAAAAAATAAAAAGTCTTTAATTTCTTCCGGGTAAATTCCACTTTTGGTTTTTTCTTTGCCAGTATTTACTTGTAGATAGAATCTTTTGTTTTTTAATAAATCTTGATATTTAGAAAATTCCTTTGCAATTTTTTCCCTATCTATTGTTTGGAAAACATCAAACAAAGTTAGAGCGGCTTTAACTTTATTTGATTGAAGTGGTCCAGTTAAGTGTAATTCTATTTTTGGATTATTTTGCTTAATATTTATAAATTTTTCTTGAGCTTCTTGTACTTTATTTTCACCAAATATATGAACACCATGTTTTATAGCTGTTATAATACTCTCAACTGGATGATTTTTAGAAATAGCAACGATTTTACCAGAAAAATTGCTTTTTTTTAAATTTTCATTGATTTCATTGAATTTTTTAATATCGAACATAAAAGTTTATTGTTGTAAAAAAACAACACTATTTAAAAAAATATAATAAATTATTAAGCTTTTTTTGAATTATATTCAATTTTTAAATAATACGAACCCAATACAAGTTTGTTTCTTGTATTTAATGAATATTCATTAACTCAAAAGGAGTAATTATGAAAAAAGAACTATTAATGGGAACTGCTCTTGTTTCTACGCTTGGTGCTGCTTCAGTTGCTGAAGCTGTAACAGCTACAATGAGTGGTAACCACCAAACTGGTATTGAGTTTGATTCACCAACAGGTGGAACTGACACAAATTCTCAGCAAAATGATAACAACTTTACTGTGTCACTTTCTGAAACTACTGATGGTGGTATGACTATTTCATCTAGCTTTAAAGTAATGGATGAAAATACTAAAGAGGATTATGATGCTGGATTTACATTAGCATTTACTGATGGCTCAAAGCTTGATGTAATCGCTGCTGGTAACGCATCTGGTTCACACGTAGTGTCTATTCCTGGTTCAGCTGGTGCAGAAGGTGTAGCGAATACATCAACTAACCAAGCTCCAACTGGTCTAGACTTTATGACTGCTTCAACAGCATTAGGTGTTGAATATCATACAGCTGCTGATTTCTTAGCTGATGGTTTATCAATGTCTTTCTCAGCTTCTACTGATACTGGTGCTGCTGCTGCTGCAACTTACAGAACTGATAGTCACTATGCAATCGGTGCTACTTATGTAACTGATTTAGGTGATAGTTCAGTAACAATTGGTGCAGGTTATTCTGAAAGTGATGGTTCAAAAACAGGTAACACAGCTAATGATGACAACGGTGGTATCCACGTTGGTTTAAGTGCTGTAACTGGTAATTTAACAGTTGCTGTCGGTTTTGCTGATGGATCTAAAGCTGGTCTAACTGACAATGGTTCAGACGAAATGACTGCTGAAGTTGTTAAAGCTGGTGTTAAATATGTTTCTGGAGACCTAACATTTAATGTTGGTATAGCTTCAGGTGAAGCAGATGATCACGCTATCAGTGGTTCTGACGGTGAAGACGATTCACAAGATGTAACTTCTGCAAGTGTTTCATATGCTGTTGCTTCGGGTGTAACTGCAATTCTTGGTTATACTTCAACTGAGTCAGCTGATGAAGCTGCTTCAACTGACGATGGATCTGCATGGTACATCGGTGCAAACATGTCATTTTAATTAAAGATTTTTAATCTTAGAAAACGGCACTTTAATTAGTGCCGTTTTTTTTATGTTTTACATTTAGCTTTCAATACAATATTTAGAATTACATGTTTTGTGTTAGAATAATTATTGCCTTTTCATTGTTGTTTATATTTTCTTGTAATAGTAACAAAACTGAAGAAGAAATGGAGGAGTTATGGTCCAAAGCTCAGACTAGAAAATCAATAATTGAGAGGTCAGGTACAAAATTTAATTCTGGTACCGATATGGAATTAGCAATGAGAGATGCTGAAACAAGACTTCAAACCGGGGGTGGCCTTCTAGGCAAAGGAGGGCTGTCAGTTGGTGGCATTTTAGGACAAAATAAAAAACAAAACAAATCTCAAACATCTGTTAGCATGAACATAAATTTATATTTATGGAGGGGGGCATTGGAAACAATTGACTTTATGCCGCTTACATCTGCTGATCCTACGGGTGGTACAATAATTACTGACTGGTATTCAACTTCAGACAACCAATTTGAAAGGTGCAAATTGAATATTTTTATTAAAGGTAAAACACTAAATGCTGAGAATTTGAAGGTTACTTCATTTTGCCAAGAATTCAAAGAACAGATATGGGTTAATAAAAATATAGATAAAAATAATAATCTTAAAATTGAGAACGCCATTTTAAATAAAGCAAAAAAATTAAGACTTCAATCAAGTTAACATAGTGTCATCCAGATACAATCACAAAGTAATTGAAAAAAAATGGCAAAATATTTGGTCAGAAAGAAATATTTTCAAAACAACAAGAGATACTAACAAAGAAAAATACTATGTATTAGAAATGTTTCCATATCCGTCTGGGAAAATTCATATGGGACATGTAAGAAATTATACACTTGGTGATGTTGTAGCAAGATACAAAAAAATGAAAGGTTTTAATGTACTTCACCCAATGGGTTGGGATGCATTTGGTCTTCCAGCAGAAAATGCTGCATTGATAGAAAAAAAACATCCTGAAAAATGGACATATCAAAATATTAAAATAATGAAAAATCAATTATTACAAATGGGATTGTCTTTAGATTGGGATAGAGAAATTGCTACCTGTCATCCTGATTATTATAAACATGAGCAAAAATTTTTTATTGATATGTTTAATGCTGGATTAGCCTATAAGAAAGAAGCTGAAGTAAATTGGGATCCAATAGATAAAACTGTTCTAGCAAATGAACAAGTAATTGATGGTAGGGGGTGGAGATCAGGTGCAATTGTAGAAAAAAAGAAGTTATCACAATGGTTTTTAAAAATAAGCAAATATTCAGAAGAGCTTTTGAGAGATTTAGAGGGTTTAGATGGTTGGCCAAATAAAGTAAAAATAATGCAATCGAATTGGATTGGAAAATCTGTAGGCGCTGAAATAGATTTTAAAATTTCAGATAAAGAATCATGTATAAGGGTGTTCACCACCAGACCTGATACTATATTTGGAGCAACATTTTTAGCTATTTCAACAAACCACAAATTAGCAATTAATCTATCAAAAAAAAATAGCGACCTTAAAAATTTTATAGAGGAGTGTAAAAATTTAAACCCAGAAAAATCTAAAAAAGGATACAATATTGGCTTATCAGTTAACCACCCCTTTATTAAAAATAAAAAATTACCAGTTTTTGTGGCTAATTTCATTTTGAAGGAATACGGGCTTGGTGCAATTTTTGGTTGTCCGGCTCATGACCAACGAGATTTAGATTTTGCTAGAGAGTATAATCTTGAAATCATTCCTGTTGTTAAACCAGATAAAATTATTGAAGATACATTTAAAATAAAAGAAAAAGCCTTTACAGACGATGGTGTAATGATCAACTCAGAATTTTTAAATGGTTTGAGTATAGAAAACGCGAAAAACAAAATAATAATAGAAATAGAAAACAAAAGGATAGGAAGGAAGAAAGTAAACTATAAACTCAGAGACTGGGGAATTTCAAGACAGAGATTTTGGGGATGTCCAATACCTATTATTTACAGAGAAGATGGAGAGGTATTAGCGGTTGAGGAAAATGAATTGCCTGTTAAACTTCCAGATGTAGATGACTTTAGTGAGTCATCAAGTGCATTAAATGATATTGCTGGGTGGAAAGAAACAGTTTGCTCTAAAACAGGAATGAAGGCTTATAGAGAAACAGACACTTTCGATACATTTTTTGAGTCTTCTTGGTATTATTTCCGATATTGTAATTCAAGATTAGAAAAACCATTTGAAAAGAAGGATATTGATTATTGGTTGCCAGTTGATCAATATATTGGAGGTATAGAACATGCAATATTACATTTACTTTACTCAAGATTTTTTACAAAAGCCTTAAGAGATTTGGGGTATTTTAATTTAAACGAACCTTTTAAAGGATTGTTTACTCAAGGTATGGTAACTCACGTAACCTATAAAAACGATAAAGGGGAATGGGTTGAGCCTAAAGATATTGATGATATTAATGGATCTCTAAGAGATACTAAAAATATTAGTGTACAGACCGGAAAAGTTGAAAAAATGAGTAAATCAAAAAAAAATGTTGTCGATCCAAATGATATTATTAATGATTATGGAGCCGATACTGCAAGGTGGTTTATGTTATCTGACAGCCCTCCAGAAAGAGATTTGCAATGGACTGATACTGGAATTGCCGCCTCATTTAAATTTATAAATAAACTGTATGAATTTATAGATAGGTATAAAAACTACAAACCTGCAAAAAAAAGCTCTTATGATAAATTAGAGGATTTAAAAATAATTATTAATCAAATTTCAGACAATATTGAGGCGTTTCAATTTAATAAGTCTGTTGCTAAAATTTATGAGTTTGTAAACATTCTTACTGACATTGTTTCAAAAAATCAATTATCTAAAAATAACTTTGAGTGGTCTTTAAAAAAACTATCTATAATTTTGCAACCATTTGTGCCTCATATAAGTGAAGAAATTTGGTCAAGTTTAGGAAATAATAGTTTGTGTATTAATGAAAAGTGGGTCAGAGAAGATGTTAAGAAAAAACCTAAATTAAAAATAGCAATACAAATAAATGGAAAAACAAAAGAAATAATGGAGATTGATGACAGTCTTAAAAAAGAAGATGTGCTAGTTATTATTAAAAATAATGACAAAATTAAAAAGGTTATAGTGGGGAAAAAAATATTAAGAGAAATATATGTTCCTGGCAAAATTGTAAATTTGGTTATTTGATGAAAAAAATATGGTATTTTTTTATATTTGCTTTTATCGCATCATGTAATAATTTTGATTTTGTTTATAATGATAACAAAAACCTAATAAATCCACTTTATGAAAAAACAGAAGTAATCACTTCGGGTGTAGATTTGGTGTTTATAAATTCATATACACCAATGTTTTTTGGGCAAAATAAACAAGATGAGTATAAACTAATCATAAATATAGATGAGATTAAAACCAAAAGATCAATTGAAACAAATCAAGCAACATCTAACTTAAGATATGAACTGAGGTTCTTTTATACCTTATTATTAAATCAACAAAATTGTATTGTTTACGAAAAAGAGATTTTATCTAGTTTTTCAATCATACCTAAATCTGCAGGTTATAACTATGGTACTGATACATCTTTAGAAAAAAAATATGAGCTAGCTATTACTGAGAATTTTAATCAACTTATATCTTTCTTGTCTAGATTGGATATAAACAAATGTAAATGAAAGTTGATCCACTAGTTATTTTACTAAATAAAGACTTTGTGCTGGATAAAAAATTCTATTTTGTAAGCGGTAATGAAGTAACCCTTATGGAAAAAATAGTAAAAATAATTATTGAGAGATATAAAAACAATCAGTCTGCTAATATACAATATATTGGTACAATTAATGAGTTTGTTGATGAGATTGGTCTTTTTGAAGATAAAAAAATATATTTTTGTAAGAACTGTAAAGGAATTGATAAAATTGATTTAAATGAACTTCGGGAAACAAATGGTATATTTATATTTTTTCAAGAAAATTCTCAGAAAATAAAAAGTGTTAAAAATTTATTTATTAAAAATAATGATAGTTATGTAATTGATTGTTATGAATTAAGCAAAGAATCAAAAATAAAAATTATTAACGAATTTTTGAAATCTAATAAAAAAACCATCGAAAAAGATGTTTATTGGTTGCTTACTGAAAAACTGGATAACAAATATATTTTTTTAGAAAACAATCTTAATAAAATTACTAGTTTAGAAGAAGAGGATATTACAGTTAAAAATGTGAGAAAGCTTTTAACAATTGATGATTCAGGAAAAGAGAAGCTTTTTTTTATTCTATTACAAAAGAACAAAGAAATAGTTCAGGTTTATAGAGATAAAATTATAAATACATCTGATGTGAGTGAATTGTACTATTATTGCAAATATTTTTGTCAAATGATAATAGATTGTAAAAATGAGGATGAATATAATAAAAAAATTCCATCATACCTTTTTAGGGAAAAAGGTTATTTATTTAATATTTATAGAAACTTTGGACCCTTAAAGAAAAAAAAGCTTATAAGGTTATTGTTTTCCACTGAGAAAAATTTGAGAGACAAAGGCGGGTTGTCTCTAATTACAGGTCTGAGATTTATTTTAAATATTAAGAAAATTGTTATTTCTTAAGTCTTTTCATTAAATCATCTAATTGGTTTAAATCAGAGTAATATAGGGTTAGTGAGCCAGAGGATCCGCTCTCATTGAATTGGATTGATGTCTTTAGTCCAATTTTGTCTGATAACTCCTTTTCTAAATCAATTATATTTGGGTCTTTCAAGGTTTTCTTTTTTTTATTATTTTTGTATTTAGAGGTTATTCTTTCTGCTTCCCTAACACTTAATTTTTTTGAAACAATTTCATTAGCTTTATCTATTGCGTTTGGAACGCCAATAAGCGCTCTAGCATGCCCCATTGATAAATCACCTTTTATAACTAGATCTTGTATTTTTTCGTCTAAGTCTAAAAGGCGTAGAATGTTGGATATATGACTTGAGCTTTTGCCTACAAGTTTTGCGAGATTGTCGTTGTTAATATTTTTAATTTTAATAAGACCTTTATACGCATTTGCTTCTTCAATAACATTTAAATCTTCTCTTTGAATATTTTCTATTAATGCAGCCTCCAAAACATTGGTGACATCTAGATTTTTAATGACACATTCTACCTCATGCATTCCATTTAATTGACAAGCCCTCCACCTTCTTTCCCCAGCAATAATCTGATATTGGCCATCTTTTATTGGTTTTATGATTATAGGTTGTATTAATCCTTGGTTTTTAATTGAAGATGAAAGCTCTTTGAGGTCTTCATCTTTAAAGTTTTTTCTTGGTTGGGAAGGGTTGGGGATTATTTGAGATATATTAATTTTCTGAATCGCATTGCTGCTGTCAGAATTATTATTTGTGGTTGATAAAAGAGCTCCTAGGCCCATTCCTAGTTTATTGTCTTTATTCATAGTTTTTATTTTGATTTAAAATTACCTCTTTTGCAAGCTCTATATAAGCCAAAGAGCCTGCGGCTTGTGTATCGTATACCAGTGCTGGTTTACCATGACTTGGGGCCTCTGATATTTTAACATTTCTTGGAATGGTTGTTTTGTATACTTGATTTCCAAAATGTTGCCTTACATCTTTCTCAACTAAAGAGCTTAGTGAATTTCTTTTGTCCAGCATTGTTAATAGTATTCCTTCAATCTTTAGATCTTTATTGAAGTTTTGTTGAATTAGTTTGATTGTTTGCATTAAAGCTGAAAGGCCCTCAAGAGCAAAAAACTCAGACTGAAGAGGAATTAGTGTGGTATCTGACGCAACTAGTGAATTAATTGTCAGTAAACCAAGTGCTGGTGGACAATCTATAAAAATAAAATCAAAATTATTAATCTCAGCAAATATTGATTTAAAAACGTACTCTCTGTTTTCGAAATTTGTAAGTTCTACCTCCGCTGCAGCCAAATCTGTGTTTGCTCCAATAATTTTAAGACCAGGAATTAATGTTTCTTTAATACCTTCTTTTAAAAATTTCTTTTCATGAATCATTTCATAAATTGATGGTTTTCTTTCATCATAAGAAAGACCTAATCCTGTGCTCGCATTGCCTTGTGGGTCAGCGTCGACAATTAAGACATTTTTTTTCACTGCAGCTAATGAAGTGGCTAAGTTTATTGTAGTTGTGGTTTTACCAACACCGCCTTTTTGGTTAGATATAGAAATAATTTTTTTCACAGTTTGTTATATTTGTTGATTTTTAATACATACCCATCACCCTCACTTTGACTTGGGTAAAGATCGTATTCAAAGCTAAAGGTTTTTTTTGCATCATGTATTTCTTTCTTAACACTTCTTCCTTTTAGAAAAAGCAGTGATGTATTTTTTTTAGTAAAAAATCGTGAATAATCTAATAATTTTGCTAATGGGGCAAAGGCACGACAGATAATAAAGTCAAATTTTTGATTTTTGATTTTTTCAACCCTTGTGCAAATAGTTTTTATTACTAAATTCTGCTCGTATGCAAATTCTTTAATAAAGTTTATTTTTTTCATCTTAGAGTCGATCAATAATATATTTGAATACCCAAAAATATATAAGATCACTCCTGGTAACCCAGCACCGGTACCAAGGTCTATTATTGATGCATTTTTTTTCAAAATAAACTCAGACAATTGTAATGAATCATTAATGTGTCTATCCCAAGCAACATCAAGTGTGGAAGGCCCTACTAAATTGTGTATTTGGTTGCTTTTTGTTAACTTTAGTATGTAGCTATTGATTAAATCAATTTGCTTTCTGTTAAGTTTGTATTTTTTTATTACAGCGCTTTTGTCCAAATTATGCTGCTTTTTTATTTTTATTTTTTTTAATATATCTAAGCAGTGCTATGGTAGCTGCTGGTGTTACGCCCGATATTCTTGAGGCTGCTCCAAGGGTTGGTGGTTTAATTTTCGATAATTTTTCCACTATCTCATTAGATAAGCTTCCAACTAGTTTGTAATTAGTTGATTTTGGAATTGTTAAGCTTTCTTCTTTTTCAAAATCTTGAATATCCATTCTTTGCCTATCAAGATAGCCTGAGTACTTAGCTTCAATTTCTATTTGTTCTATTACATCGTCTTCTAAATCACTTAATTCAGGAAGTATTTTTTTGAGCTTGGTAGTTGTAATATTAGAAAACGACAAAAGGTCTATGATATTTCTTTTCTTTCCATCTTTGTTTATTTTTATCCCTTTTTTTAGAAGTGCATCTGGTGAGAATTTGTGATTTTTTACAAACTTAAACCCTTCTTTTATTCTTTTGGATTTTTTTTCAAACTCTACTTGCCTATCTATATCAACACAACCAATATCAATTCCAAGGGGTGTAAGTCTTAAATCTGCATTATCAGCCCGAAGTAAAAGTCTATATTCGGACCTTGAAGTGAACATTCTATATGGCTCTTTAGTTCCTTTTGTAACCAAATCGTCTATCAAAACACCTATATATCCGGAGGACCTAGGTATTATAAATTCTTTATTAGATTTTGTTTTAAGTGATGCATTTATCCCGGCCATTATACCTTGTGCAGCCGCTTCTTCGTATCCGGTTGTTCCATTTATCTGCCCTGCAAAAAATAAATTTTTAATTTTTTTTGTTTCAAGTGTGTGCGTTAGTTCTTGTGGGTCAACAAAATCGTATTCAATTGCATAAGCAGGTTGTGTAATTGTAACATTCTCTAAACCTTTAATCGTTTTAACAAATTGCTCTTGAATTTCAGTTGGAAGTGAAGAGGATATTCCGTTTGGATATATTAAATCACTATCTAATCCTTCTGGCTCAAGAAATATCTGATGTGATGACTTATTTTTGAATTTATGAATTTTATCTTCAATAGATGGGCAATACCTAGCTCCCATTGATTGTATCTCACCTGAGTACATAGGTGATAGGTTAAGATTCTTATCAATTATTTCATGAGTGTTTTTATTAGTATGGGTAATAAAACAAGATATTTGAGGAATGTGGATATTTCTGTTGATAAAAGAAAAGGGAATGGGTTTTTTGTCTGGGTATTGTTCATCTAAATTATTGAAATTTATAGTTTTTTTAAGTAATCTTGGGGGTGTTCCTGTCTTCAATCTGCCTATTGAAAACTTTAGCTCTTTAAGCCTTTTTGCAAGCTTTATTGAGGGTTTATCGCCAACTCTTCCTGCTTCTTTCTTCTCAGAACCTATTCTAATTAACCCTTGTAAGAAAGTACCTGTAGTTAAAACTACAGATTTGGAAAATATCTTTTTGTTATCACCTAAAACAACTCCTAATACTTGATTTTTTGAAACAATTAAATCTTCTACTGACCCTTCGATAATTTGAAGGTTTTTTTGCCCGGATACGAGATCATTTATAGCATTTTTATATAAAATTCGGTCTGTTTGAGCCCTTGGACCCCTTACAGCAGCACCTCTACTGGAGTTTAACATTCTAAATTGTATACATGATCTGTCTGTAGCTTTAGCCATTATTCCATCTAAAGCATCTATTTCCTTTACAAGATGGCCTTTTCCAAGACCTCCAATTGCAGGATTGCATGACATTTCCCCTATTTTATCAACTTTATGGGTAATTAAAGTAGTTTTTGATCCAGTTCTTGCAGATGAGCATGCTGCTTCTACTCCTGCATGCCCACCACCAATTACAATTACATCAAATTTATTGTCCATGTTTCTTTTCACGTGAAATTACTTGCCTATACAAAAATCACTAAATATTATATCTAAAATTTTCTCAATATCAAATTTTTGATTAATTCCATCAATATATATAATTGATCTTCTAACATTTTCAGCAGCAATATCTATTTCTTTTAAATCTAAGCTTTTTAGTAGCACAAGGGATTTCTTTAGGCTTTCCATATGTCTTTCACGTGAAAAGACTGGTCCAGAAATTGGTTTTTTCTTTAATTTTGAAGATATGGTTTTAATAAGAGGCTCAATTCCATAACCAGATATTGATGAAATACTATGTACCCCGCTAATTTTCTTTTTATTTGTATCATATTTTGATTTAACAAATATTTTTGATTTGATGTTACTATAGTTTTTCTTTTCATTGTTTTTGAGAAAAACTATATTCAAATCTGACTTTTCAGCACTCTCTAAGGATCTTTCAATGCCTATTTTTTCAATTAAATTCTTATATTTTCTTATTCCAGCTGTATCAATAAATGTGTATTTATCTCCTCGTATATCTAGTGTGGAGGTTACTAAATCCGTTGTAGTTCCTGGTATATTAGTAACTATAGAAACTTCCTTGTTATTAATATAATTAATAAAGGAAGATTTTCCTGTATTCGGCTTTCCAATAATAGTTATTTTAAAACCGTTAAATATTCGTTTAGACAAAGTTGATCTTTCGATAATGTTTTCAATCTTAAAAACAATTGCTGAAGAAGGTGAGATTATTACTGGTTTAGGGGTTATTGAAATCATGCAAGATGGTTTCGGTTTTTTAAGGTCTTCAGAGTCAAATTATCTTCCAGGTCCAGATGATATCTATATTTCTCCATCACAAATTAAAAAATTTAGCTTAAGAACAGGTGATAGCGTAGAAGGAGAAATTAGATCTCCAAAGCAAGGAGAAAGATATTTTGCTATAACTAAAATTAACAAAATAAACGGTCAAGAAACTGATTTAGTTAAGAACAGGGTTAACTTTGAAGATTTAACACCATTGTATCCTGAAGCAAGGTTCAAACTTGAACAAGAAAAACCTATGCCAGATAATACAGAAAGAATTATTGATATTATTGCTCCTCTTGGAAAAGGACAAAGACAACTAATTGTTGCACAACCTTTCACTGGTAAAACAATTATTATGCAAAAAATTGCTAATGCTATAACTGCGAATAGTCCTGACGCTAAACTGATTGTTCTACTAATTGATGAAAGACCAGAAGAAGTTACAGACATGCAAAGATCGGTTAAGGGTGAGGTAATTAGTTCAACCTTTGATGAACCTGCTTCACGCCACGTTCAAGTTGCTGAAATGGTAATTGAAAAAGCTAAAAGACTCGTTGAATATAAACACGATGTTGTAATCCTTCTTGATTCAATTACAAGACTTGGAAGAGCTTATAATACTGTTGTTCCATCTAGTGGAAAGGTGTTAACAGGAGGTGTTGATGCTAATGCCTTACAAAGACCAAAAAGATTTTTCGGAGCTGCAAGAAACGTTGAAAAAGGCGGATCACTTACAATTATTGCTACTGCTTTAATAGATACAGGAAGCAGAATGGATGAAGTAATATTTGAAGAATTTAAAGGTACTGGTAATAGTGAAATGGTTTTAGATAGAAAACTTAGCCAAAAAAGAACTTACCCGGCTTTTGATATTGGTAAGTCAGGAACAAGAAAAGAAGAATTATTACTTGATAAAAACGAGCTTGGAAAAATCTTTATTTTAAGAAAAATATTAGCTCCAATGGGAAGTACAGAAGCCATGGAGTTCTTGTTAGATAAAATGAAAAACACAAAAACTAACAGCGAATTCTTCCAAAGCATGGGAACTAAATAAATATAAATTTTTTATAATCTTTCTTATTTACTTAATATCATCTTGGGTTTAATTCCCAAAAAATGAAAGCTTCCAAAGAGACAATTTTTGCTCTTGCTACGCAAAGAGGTAAATCAGGTATAGCTGTTTTTAGGGTTTCGGGAAAAGACTCTCATACAATAATTAAATCAATATCTTCTAAAAAAA
>CACNCW010000013.1 GCA_902619055.1 uncultured Alphaproteobacteria bacterium | reverse complement strand
TTGTTACGCTTATTCATGTTCTCATGCTAGCATTGGAAAAATAACGCGTTCCGCCTATGGATCATCTATTCATCAGATTAAAATAGCTTTAAGTGGTGATGGTACTCGTTTAGTTGTTAGTGGTCGTGGATATGATGATGATAGTGGACTGTATCTAATAGGTTTTTCAGATTCTAATTTTGGCAACCCTGAAGTAAAACAAATAATAAATCCAGGTATTTTTAAAACATCAGATAGTACTTATCAAGATCAATACGTAGGAGGATCTATGTCTATGGATGATACTGGTAAACTGTTAGTTATAGGCACACCTGGAGATAATGGTTTTAATAATGATGCTGCTACTAATTTTGATAATAATGATTATGGTGCTGCACTTTTACTGAAAGAAAATATTTTATCAGGTGGGTATTCGTATACGGACTCGTCAAGCGATGATGTGATTATTAATACAACAGAATTAAAAAATCTTCTTGATGCAAATGTGAATGTGACGTTGCAAGCAAATAGTGATATTACTGTTAACTCAGCCATTACAACAACTGGCACAGGAACCTTAAGTCTGCATGCTGGACGTGATGTTGATATTAATAAGTCGATTAGTACTTCTGGTAATTTAGCTATTATTGCGAGTGACACATCAAGTAATAATGTAGTGAGTGCCCAGCGTGATAGTGGAACTGGTGATATTTTAGCAGCCTATGAAAGTGATGGGACGACGGCGATTAGTTTAACGGCGAGCGATCTTGATATAACATTAAATAATGGAAGCGGTGTTACAAATGCTAGTATGGGGAATATTGAACTTGCTACCATTACGGCTACAACAGGAACACTACAATCAGCAAACTTTAGTGCGTCAGGAGCTGGCGTTAGTGATAAAACCTATGATGGTAATACCTCGGCGACTGTTTCCACTACTGGTTCTGTTTCAGGATTAACGTTAGTTGGTAGTGATCTATCATTGGTGAATACAGCAAGCTTTACATCGTCAACCGCTGGATCTGCAAAAGATGCAACAGTGGATTATGATCTTAGTGGCTATTTAAGTAGTGCTATGGATGTAAGAGATACAAGCAGCACTGCTATTACCGAGAGTGTAACAGCAGCAATCACTGAAGCTAGTTCTAGCAGTTCATCAAGTAGCTCAAATAATTCTTCAGAAGACAATAATATTGCCGCAGTGACTAGTAGAGATCAAAGAGATATTGTGGAAAATATGATTGGAGATATTAATAAAATTGTTCCTTTTGTATCTGTGGACGCTATCGTTGGTTCAACCATATCTCTTCAATTAGCAAGAGAAAGTAACATACAATCTGCTCCAAATACTGAAGGGTTAGGTATTCAAAGTCTATAAACACTAATGAGGGTCTTAATTACTTTAATTACTACTTTTTCTTCCTGTTATTTATGGGCTGAACTGCCAAGTGGTAACACAACGATTACAGGTGATATTTCAATTAGCTCTGATACTCAAACGATGACCATCGACCAACAATCAAACCAGGCTATTATTGAATGGAATAGTTTTAATATCGGAGAAAATAATACCGTTACCTTTCAACAACCTTCAAGTAGTTCTAGTACCCTTAATAGAGTTATTTCTGGCAATCCTACCACACTGGCAGGCGCATTAAATGCGAATGGTAAAGTTTTTGTGGTGAATGAAAACGGTGTCTATTTTACACCAACTGCAACAATCAATGCGCATTCGTTTGCTGCTTCTACGCTTTCTCTCTCCAATGAAAATTTTCTTAATAATATTTTTTCTTTTAGTTCTTCAAATCAATCATCCCTTCAATCAATCATTAATAAGGGATCGATCACGACATTAGATGGAGGCTTTACTGCTCTACTAGGCGGTGCGATCAATAATGAAGGGACCATTAATGCCAACCTTGGAAAACTTGGTCTTGGCGCGGGAAAAGAAATGACGTTGGATTTAAGCGGGGATAAATTTTTACAAGTAGCGGTGCCAATAGAATTGGCCACGACTATTCTTGATGACGAAAATAACGATGTTAAAGCTCTCATTCAACATGCTGGATCTTCTAATGCTCACACTATAGATATTGATATTGGATCAGCTAAAACAGCATTAAACAACGCCGTGTTCATTCCTGGTAATCTTGTTGCCACAACAGCTTCACAAGAAAATGGTGTTATTACTCTTGGAGGAAGTACGGCGCCTATTAATGTTTTAGGAAACATGACTGCAAAGGAAGGTCTCGTTAATATTGATGCGGGTTTAATCTCTTTTACTGGAAAGGTAGATGTATCAGGTGAAGATTCAGGTAATGCTAACTTTGCATCGATAGGTAATATCTATCTTGATGGATCCATTGATGCATCATCAACAGTGGCACAAGGAGGTAATATTACTCTTTCGTCATCAAATAAAATTATACAAACATCGAATAGCACTTTAGATGCCTCTGGAACAGAAGGAGGAGACATAAATATTAGTGCAAAAAATTTTGAAACATCAGGAAATATTATAGCTGCAGGTTTGAATGGTGTGGGAGGACAACTTGATATTGAAGCAAGCAGTAAAGCAACCCTTTATACATCAAACCTTGATGCCAGTGGTACTAGTAGAGGTGGTTTAGTAAGAATTGGTGGTGCTTTTCAAGGAAGTAATGATCTAACACGGACAACAGCACAAGAAGAAACATTTATTAATCGTTGGGGAATTCTTCCAAGTATGAAAAATGCACAATTTGTTTTTATAAACAAAGGCGCTATCATTGACGTTGCTTCTAGTAATGGTGATGCAGGCACAGCAATCATTTGGAGTGATCAAGAAACAACGATGCTGGGAAAAATTCTTGCAACAGGAACAATAGGCGGGTCAGTTGAAATATCATCAAAGGATACACTTCGTCATATTGGACTAAATGATATTTCAATTAGTGCTGGTGGTCATTTACTTTTAGATCCTAAAAATATTACTATCGGGGATGTTGGCACCTCAAAAAATTGGACATATCAATCAATAATAGATAGTTCTGCTAATAGTGCAGTCGACTTGACTAGTTTTAATATGGCAAATGATGATCAATTTGGAATGTCCGGTGTAAGATTAAGCGGAGATGGAACAAAACTTGGTGTACTTTCACGGTATGACGATGGCTATAATGATAGTAGCAATAATTATCCAGCTCTTTATTTATTTCAGTTTAGTGACACAAACTTTTCCAATCCAACTCTTAGAGGTATTATAGGTAAAGGTTATGATGCTTTATCAGATACTCATCCTGGCAGTTTAGATTTTGAATTTCCATCAAATGATCCTTATCCGGTTCAGTTTGATTTAGATTATGATGGTGATCGTCTGGTATTAGGAGCACCAATACAAAACGCCCCCGGTAAAGCGGGTTCTGTCTATACTATTAAATTTGACGATACTAATTTTACTAATCCAACCATTGTTGGGCATATCTCCGAAACTCCTAATGCAGCCTACAGTCAAAATTTACAACTATTAGATTTATTTAACCAGGGATTTGGAGGTGGGATCGCTCTTAATTCTGATGGATCAAGAATGGCAGTAGCAGTGCTTGAAGGTATTCATTTAATTTCATTTAGTGATACAAATTTTACATCTCCCACAATAACAAGGGTACTCTGGGCTGAGAGTCGAAGTACACCATATTCATATAATTCTACTTTCCCCATAACGAGTATTAATTACCATACATTAGGTAATAATATACCATATAATTTGAATTTAACCGATGATGCCACAGCTCTTTCGTTTACAGGTTCTGAACATAATATAGTTACTTTCTCAGATAATAATTTTTCTAATCCTTCACTTGCTCTTCAATTTGCACATGATTGCTCATCGTGTACTGGTAATAATAATATTAGCTTCGATGCCCCTGCTGGCGGAAATCGTGGCGTTCGTGCTCATGCGTTAAGTGGAGACGGACGCACTCTTTTAATATCATCTAACACATCAGGTGATTATATAATTAAAGGGTACGGTTTTAGTGATACAAGTTTTTCAAACCCAACATTAATTTCCTCATTTTATGCTTTGAATGGTGCAGATGTACAAAAAATGGCTTTAAGTTCTGATGGTTCCAACCTTGCTTTAGGATATACAAGTGGAGGTGTAGAATTATTGACGTCATCTAATTATCTTGATGGCACAGCCTATACTGAAGATTCTAGTAGTGATATTACAATTAGTGTGGATGCGCTTGAAGCTCTTCTTGATACCAATGTGAATGTGACACTTCAAGCGAACACCGATATTATAATTAACGCGCCCATTACAACAACTGGCACAGGAACCTTAAGTCTGCATGCTGGACGTGATGTTGATATTAATAAGTCAATTAGTACTTCTGGCAATTTAGCAATTATTGCCAGTGACACGAGTGCTAATAATGTCGTGAGTGCGCAGCGTGATAGCGGAACCGGTGATATTTTAGCGGCCTATGAAAGTGATGGAACAACATCTATAAGTTTATCGGCAAGTGATTTAGATATAACACTTAATAACGGCAGTGGTGTGAGTAATGCCAGTATGGGGAACATTGAACTTGCTACTATTACGGCTACAACAGGAACACTACAATCAGCCAACTTTAGTGGTTCGGGAGCAGCTGTCAGTGATAAAGCGCACGATGGCACAACGTCAGCAACAGTTGCTACAACGGGATCTGTTTCAGGATTAACGTTAGTTGGTAGTGACTTAGCATTTGTAAATACAGCCGCATTCACATCAGCAACTATTGGTGCAGCAAAAGACGCAACAGTGGATTATGATCTTAGCGGCTATTTAAGTAGCACGATGGATGTGACAGATACAAGTAGTACTGCTATTACCGAGAGTGTCACAGCAGCTATAACTGGGACAATTTCGAGCAGTTCTTCAATCGAAAATAATAATGTAGAAGTGACCAGTAATGATCAAACAGAAATTGTGGAAAACATGATTGGAGACATTAACAAAATTGTTCCTTTCGTATCTGTAGACGCTATAGTTGGCTCAAATATGTCCCTTCAATTAGCAAGAGAAGCCAACATACAATCTGCTCCAAATACTGAAGGTTTAGGTTTTCAAAGTCTATAAGCATTTATGAAAAATGCTTTTATTTTTCTTCTCACTTTTCTCTTTCTAGAAACACAATTCGTCTACGCTGCCTCTCTTCCAAGCGGGGAAAATATTATCTCCGGGGAAATTTCTGTCAGTTCATCACAAAATTCCATGACGATTACCCAATCTTCCGAACAATCAATTATTGAATGGACGAGTTTTGATATTGGGGCGCAAAATAGTGTAACCTTTAATCAACCTTCTGTTGATGCAAGTGCTTTAAATAGAGTTGTCTCAGGAAATCCAACAACGCTTGCAGGCGCATTAAATGCAAATGGTAAAGTTTTTGTGGTGAATGAAAACGGTGTTTACTTTACACCAACTGCAACAATCAATGCGCATTCGTTTGCTGCCTCCACACTAGCTCTCTCCAATGATGATTTTCTCAATAATAAATTTTTATTTAAAGCAGATAATGTAAATAATATTTTTTCTTCTATTATTCATAAAGGTTCAATTACTACTTTGGATGGAGGTTTTACTGCTCTCTTAGGTGGTGCTATTAATAATGAAGGTACGATTAATGCGAACCTTGGTAAAATTGGAATAGGGGCTGGAAAAGAAATTACGTTAGACTTGAGTGGTGATAAATTTTTACAAGTAAGTGTTCCATTTAGTGAAGCTATAACGTTACTTGATCAAAATGCAGAAGAATTAAATACCATTATCAATCATGCAGGAACATCAACGGGAAATAGAATTGACATTGATGTTGGTGCTGCCAAAAATGTTGTTCAGCGTGCTGTTAACATTCCCGGTAATCTTGTTGCAACTACGGCTTCACAACAAAACGGTATCATTACTCTTGGAAGTGGAAGTGACATAGTTGTTGCAGGAAACTTAACAGCAAAAGAGGGTGGCAACATTAATGTTGAAGGAGACTTTTTATCTTTTGGAGGAGAAGTTGATGTATCTGGAACAAATGCAGGTGCAATAAATTTAAATAGTTCTGGTGAAATTGCTTTGGGAGGAACTTTAAATGCTTCTTCTACTAGCAATGATGGCGGTGATATAAATATTAAATCTCAGTATAAAATTGTTCAAAGTTACGGCAGTGAAATTAATTCATCAGGAAATACCAATGGTGGTAATATCCTTTTATCCGCACCTAATATTATGTCTTCGGGATTAGTTTCCGCAAAGGGAGATCAACAAGGTGGATACATTGATATAGAATCAGAGGGGTATATTCGATTATTATCCTCTAAGATTGATGTAACAGGTAATACCCAAGGTGGTTTAGTTCGTATTGGTGGAGAGTTTCAAGGCAATAATAATTTAACAAGAACGGAAGAACAACAAAATGTTTTTGTTGATAGATGGGGTGAAAGACGATCACTGACAAATGCAAAAACAGTTTTAGTCTCGGACGGTTCTAGTATTGATATATCATCCTCAAATGGAAAAGCCGGTACCGCTATTATTTGGAGTGATCAAGAAACAACTATGCTTGGAAATATTCTTGCAACAGGAACAATAGGTGGTGCGGTTGAAATTTCTTCTAAAGATACCTTACGTCATGTGGGCTTATCAAATGTCAATATATCAGACGGTGGTCATTTATTACTTGATCCAAAAAATATAACTGTTGGAACAGGCGTAACATCACAGAATTGGATCTATCGTGGTTTGATCGGACATGATTATGAAGCCGCAACGACAACAAATGTTAATGAAGCAAACTTGATAACAGCAGATAATTTTGGAACAGATGTTACGATTAGTGATGATGCTACTTTAATGGCAGTTGGAGCAAGAAAAGGGGATGGATTTAGCGATGCATCTTCGGATTCTGGTGAGGTATATTTGTATAAATTTGATGATGGTGATTTTACGAATGCTACACTTATAGGCCGTATAGGAAAGGGATATACGGGAAACAACGACTTAGACATCAGCTCTATTGGCAAAGCTGATAAATTTGGACGATCTGTATCTTTTAATAGCACGGGATCACGATTAGTAGTTGGCGCTACGGGTGATGATGGTAATAATAATAACAGTGTTGCTAATGCAGGTGCGGTTTATTTAATTACTTTTACAGATAACAATGGCAATGAATCAACTAATTTTGAAAATCCTGAACATGTTGGTACAATAGGTTATGGTTATACTAATAATAAGGATGTAGATTTATCGAAGCAGGGAGAAAATAATGCCCCTGTTATTGAGGGATCTGATTTATTTGGAGTAAGTGTAGCTCTTGATGGTGATGCTGATGTTTTGGCAGTTGGTGTCTTTGGTGATGATGGTTATAATGAGAAAGGTTCAGGTGCTGCAAATACAATAGAAGATTCTGGATCAGTTTTTATGATTTCCTTTGATGATACAGATTTTACGGGTGGTAAAGTCGTATCTCGAATTGGTAATGGTTATACACATGATGATAGTTCTAGTTGTTATTTAAATATTACATGTGCATCATTTTCAAAAGATTTTAATACACGGGATCATAGCGATCTAATACAAAAAAATAAAGATCGTTTTGGTTTTGGTGTAACGATAAATCATGACGGATCTTTACTTGCAGTAGGAAGAATAAATGATGATGGTAAAGATGATTCAATAAATAATGTTGGAGCTGTTAACTTATTTAAATTTACGGATGCTGGTAGTATTGTTTCTGCTAAAACAGGAAAAGCTACTTATGTTGGAACTATTGGCTATGGTTATGATTACCTAGATACCAGTGATGAAAATGAACATTCAGTAACGCATGAACGAAATGATTTATTTGGAAGATCGGTGGCATTTGATAAAGATGCTAGTCATTTAGCTGTTGGTTTTAATGATAAATCATCTCCGGATACGCCTAGTATTGGAAAGCCTGGTGCTGTACATTTATATACTTTAACTGCTGATTTAGCATCAGCAACTTTAGAAGCAACCGTTGGCGATGGTTATACTGTTGGCAAAAATGTAAATTTATCTGACTACATGGATGCAAAAGATATTTTTGGAACAGGTGTAGATTTGAATGAAACGGGCAGTCGTCTTGTTATGTCAAGTATGCACGCTAATGGGAGCGGTAATTTAAAAGATAATAGTGGTGAAGTAATGTTTGTTAAATTTAGTGATACCAATTTTTCTGATGGTGAATTTTCTGGAATAGTTGGTAGTGGCTATACTGGTGCTGGAGGTATCTTAAAAGATATTGAGAGTCCTCTAGATAACAATGACCAATTTGGTAGAGGTATATCTTTGGATCGTGATGGTAATAGAATGGCTGTAACATCAACTCTGGATGATGGTGGCGGCACCAGTACCAATGCTGGAGCAGTATATTTATTTACATTTGGAAAAGATTTTTCTAATCCTCAACACATAGGAACAATTGGAAAAGGTTATACAGGAAACAACGATTTAGATTTAACTGATTTAATTAATAATGATAGAGCATGGCGAGTAGCATTAGATGGAGACGGTGACAGATTAGCTTTATCACAATACCGAGCTACTTATGGAGATGTTGATTCTGGAGCTGTTTATTTAATTACATTTACAGATAGTAATGGTAATCCATCAACTGATTTTGAAAATCCTGCCCATGTTGGCACAATTTCAAAAGTTGGAAGCGGTGGCTCAAAAAGTAGTGATTTATCAATAAGTAATTTAGGAGCGGGTGATATATTTACTGCAGTGGCTTTATCTGATGATGGATCACAACTTGTAGTTGGCGCTCAAAAAGATGATGGAAAAGAGAATAACAAAACCGACACAGGAGCAGTATATTTAATTACATTTACAGATAGCAATGGTAATGCATCAACTGATTTTGAAAATCCTGCCCATGTTGGCACAGTAGGATTTGGGTATAACGATACTACTACTAAAGATGTTGATATGACTGCATATTTAGATGATAATGATCAATTTGGTGGTCATCTTGGATTAACAAAGGATGGTAAAATTTTAGCTGTTGGAGCACAAAACGATGATGGTTTTGGCAACGGTGTTGATAATGGAGGTGCAGTGTACCTTATCGAATTTGATGATTCAAATTTTACAGGTGGAGAGCTCAGTGCACGCATAGGAAATGGTTATAGTGGAGAAAGGAATTACGATACGTCAAGTATTTCTGGTTGGAAAGCAGCTCAAGTAGCTATTGACGGTGATGGAAACCGTCTAGCAATTGGTCACCATAATGAAGAAGTTGTCCGTGTATTTGGTTTTGAGGATACATCTTTAAATGGAGCTAGTTTACAATTTACTATCGGAATTGGTCAAACTGGTAGCAACTCGGTTAATGCTGCTTCTCACGGAGTAGTAGTTGATGATGGATTTCCAAATGTTATAGCTTTGGATGATACAGGAACATTAATGGCTGTAGGATCAACTGGAGATGATGGACTTAATAATGATGCAACAGATGCGGGAGCAGTATATTTATGGTCTGATACAATTATCCAAGGAGCTACATCTTATACAGATTTTGCAAGTGATGATGTAGTTATTAACAAAACAGAATTAGAGGAATTTTTAAATAACGGTGTTGATGTTACCCTTCAAGCAAACACAGATATTACGATTAGCTCTGCTATTACTGTTACAGGAACTGGAAATTTAAATCTTCATGCAGGAAGAGATGTAAACGTTAATAGCAATATTAATACAGCAGCTGATCTAGACATTATTGCAAGTGACACAGATAATAATAATGTTTCTGATAGTGATAGAGATGCTGGAGCAGGAGATGTTGTTGCTAGTTCCGCAAGCTTAACAGCAGATGATCTCAGCATACAACTTTTGGATGGCGGCACATTAACAAATGCTAGTATGGGAGATATTAATCTATCTACTGTCACCGCTACGACAGGTACTC
Organism: uncultured Alphaproteobacteria bacterium; assembly: GCA_902619055.1. The sequence goes on along the minus strand of CACNCW010000013.1, from coordinate 14,112 downwards.
TAATTTCAGATAATTTTTCAATATCAGGGGCTAGCGCTGACGATAAGACATATGATGGAACTACATCAGCTACAGTTAGTGGAGGAACAATATCAGGTTTAAATTTAACAGGTACTGATCTTTCTATTAATTCTACAGGCAGTTTTTTAACTGCAGATGTTGGAAATAATAAAGAGGTTACAATTAATTATGAACTCTCAGGTTTTACATCAGGTAATATTACTATTGAAGATACAAGCGGATCTTTAGAAACGGTTCCACTTGCTAACATTCTTAGTGGTTCTAAAACTCCACCACTTCCAGGAGTAGCACCAGATGAAGAAAAAGAAAAAATTGCTGTTCAAGAAAAAATTAATCAAGATGTCTTCGACGATGTATCACGAATAGTATCTTTTATCTCTGTTGATGGTGCGTCTAATGCCGCTTTAATTCAAAGTGAATTCATTACATCATTTCCTCAGGTAGATGCAATTAGCTTACAAAGATTATAAATGAGATACTTTTTATCTTTTATCTTTTTTATTTCTACATCATTTGCGACATATCCTGTTTTTACTAATACTGGTAATTATATTGTTTATGAGACAGGTTTAGTTATTCCACCTGGTGCAGAAAATATTTCATTTAATTTTGTTGGAATTGAAATTGAAAATGAAATCGAAGACATGATCGAGCTTCGTAAAAATTTATTTACATCAAAAATTTTTAAAACAATAACATTAAAAGATTTTTATAATTTACTGATTGCATTAGAACAATTGTACGTCTTAAATGGATATTTTTTAACGCGTTTTATTGTTCCTCCTCAAACGATCGAACAAAATACTAAAATAAAAGCGATCGTTTTTCCTGGTAAAATTGAGTCAATTGATTACTCGCAACTAGATAAACGAATTTCTAAGCCAATAAAAAAATATTTTGAAAAACTTGTCGGTATTAAAGGATTAGAATATCCCGTCATTGAAAAATCGATCATTAAATCAAGAGAATTACCAGGTGTTGAATTAGAAACAACAATCAAAGCAGGAGAAGAACCCGGGACTTCTTCGTTGCAATTAAATGCTGAACATAAATTAGTAAATGGTTACTTTACCTACTCAAATGGATTATCCGAAACAGCGGGAAAAGATCAGTTTACCTCTTACTTTAGTTTTAATAGTCCTTTTGGCTATGGTGAAAATCTATATGCAGCCTACGTCTTAGATCCTGAAAATAGTGTTAATGTTCCAATAGATGATACAGAAATAATTAAACGAACAGATTTTCGAGAAGCATATCTTGTTGGTGGTAAAGTTCCAATTTTTGCCTCAGACTTTTCCGTCTTTGGCGCTGTTAATGAGTCTTATTCAGAACCTAACGGTTTAAACAAAAAAGGGGAATTCAAAAAAATTAACTTTGGTCTTGAATATCAAATAAAAAATACAAGGCTCATAAAAAATAACCTTTCATTTGATTGGCAATGGATTAAGGAAAGAGAATATCGAACATTATCTTTCAATACAAATGATACCTTTTATGATGAATACAACGCTTTAGAGTTAAAATATACGACCACTAACTTATCTTTTTTAGACTCTTTCTCTCTTAAAGGTAGTTCAACGCTAAAGTTTGGTACTCCTATCTATACAAACAAAACATCTGATACAAAAACGTTATCCCGTGTTGGTTCCACTTTAAATTTTATAAAATGGAATAGTGATATTAATTTGGATAGGCAAATATTTAGAAATTATTTATTGAATACACGTTTTGTTTTTCAAAAACTTGTAAGCGACAGGGGGTTAATTAACTCGGAACAAATAAATATAACAGGACCAGGCCAAATGTCTGGTTTTGAATCAGGTAATATGTCTGGTGATCAAGGTTTCTTTCTGCGAACGGAATTGAGCAGACCTTTTTATCCTTTTTTAGAAGGGGAAGAAGATAAAAGGGAAGAGTCTATACGTATTGAACCATACATTCATCTTGGTGTTGGTGCTACCTACTACAAAAGACCAGCCTCAGGTGAGTTTAGCCGAACAGAAGTGGCAAGTGGAGGGTACGGTGTTAAATTAAAAATTCCTCTTAATTCTAATAGTCTAGATATTAGTTTTGAAGTAGCAGAAGCTGATAAAAGTGTTGAGGGAACTACTTCTAGACCAGTGTATTTACTCAATGCCACATTTTCATTCTAAAAATTTATGATAAAAAGATCTCACATAATGAAAATATTTACGATAATTATCTTCAAGATCATAATTTTTTACTCAACCTTTGTGAGTGCAGAAGTAAAAATTGCAGCCCTTTATGCAGAAAGTGGTCCTGTTAGTGAAATTGCTGAAGCAATTGCAGAAGCAAAAAGAGTTGCTGTAGAAACCATTAATGCGGATGGGATTGGTATAGTAGGACGAGGTCTTATATCCGTAGACTCTATTGATACAGGATGTGATCCTATTAAAACAGAAGATAGTTTAAATGCCTATTTAAAAAATAATGATCCAGAAATCCTTTTAGGACCAACGTGTTCAACAAGTGCTGTTAAAGTTATTGAACAAGCAACTATTCCAGACAATATTTTAACGATCTCATCTTCTGCTAGTTACCCGTTACTTTCAACAATTGAAGATAATGATTTATTTTTTAGAACTATTCCATCTGATATTCAACAATCAACATCTATTGCTAATTATCTTCTATCTAAAAATATTAGAGAAATAATTCTTCTTTACGGTGATGATAATTATAATTCTACACTGGCTCAAAATTTTTTAAAAGTTTATACCGAACAAGAAGGTATAGTGTTATTCAATACTTTACTGACAGATAAGACACTGATCAATCAAAACTTCATTAATACATTTGTTGATATTGCTATAGATAATAATCAACCAGGATTAGTCATGTTCCTTCACGGAAATGAACGAACAGTTAATTTATTAGAACAATTTACCAATACTGTTTTAAGTAGATTACAAGAACTAGAAACTTCAGGCATTTTTAAACATCATTACGGTTCTGATAGTATGTTAACGAATGAAGTTAAAGATTTAATCTATTCCTATATTCCTATCCAGTTAAATAAAAATACAACTATTGTTGCCCAAGCAACTTCGCAAAGTTCAGAAGAATTTCAAACATACGCAAATATAATGTTGAACGCAGGAGTTAATCCTAATTCTCCTTATTCCGCTATTAGTTTTGATACAATGATGTTAGCAGCTTTGGCACTACAGCATCAGACACATAATAATATTTCTAAAGAAGATTTATCAAAAAGTTTAGTTAGTGTTGCTAACCCACCAGGGATTAAAATGGGACCTGGAAGTTGGGAAGCTGCAAGAGCTTTACTTCTTCGAGGTGTCGAAATTAATTATGAGGGTGTTTCTGGATCGCTAGATTTTGATATTAACGGTGATGTGGAAGGTATGTATTCTTTAAACCAAGTTACGGAAGATAATCTTTGGTCAGTTGAGCGTTTAGAAAAACTTCATCCTTTTGAGCCTAGAATTATTATAGATTAATTTAGTTTATCTTTTCGGTAATTAGATCGTATTTCATCTAGAAGGATAGATTTGGATTTGTCTTTTACATGCCAAAAATCCCATCCATTACAACTTGGTAGTCCTTGTATTTTTGCTCCCATTTGATGAATGGAACCTGTTAAGTCTTTTATTTTAAGTGTTCCATCAATACTAACCGTTGCTTTAAAGCGTTCTTTTTTATCTGTTAATACGGCACCTGGCGGAATAATTCCTTGCTCAACCAATTCACCAAAAGGAACTTTTGGTAATTCTTTTCTACTTTTTGCAATAGTGACAACATCTTCTTTTAATACTTTGGTTTTCTTTAATCTCTCTTTTGAAAGTTTGACGTAATCTTTATCTTTTTCTATGCCAATAAAATTCCGTTGTAATTTTTTTGCAACAACAGCAGTTGTTCCACTTCCTGAAAATGGATCAAGAACAAGATCACCTTTGTTTGTTGAAGCTAATAAAATTCGATAGAGGAGAGCTTCTGGTTTTTGTGTTGGATGCGATCGTTGGTTATTATCTTTTCGCAGTCTTTCTTTTCCAGAACAAATAGGAATATACCAGTCACTGCGCATTTGTTTTCCTTCGTTTAATTCTTTAAGGTTTTGATAGTTGAATGTGTACTTTGCTTCTCTTGATGTTGTGCACCATAACAGTGTTTCATGCGCATTTGTGAAACGTGTACCACGAAAGTTTGGCATTGGATTTGTTTTATGCCAAATGATATCATTTAAAATCCATAGACCTTCATCTTGAATAGTAGAACCTACACGTAAAATATTATGATAACTACCTATCACCCAAAGCGCTCCACCTTTTTTTAACACTCTTTTACATTCACTAAGCCACGCATTTGTAAATTGATCATATTCTTTATACGTACTAAATTTATCCCAATCTTGTGTAACAGCTTCGACGGTTGTTTGATCAGGTCTGTATAAGGTATCTTTTAATTGAAGATTGTAAGGTGGGTCAGCGAAAATAAGATCAACAGAATGATCTTTTAGTTTTTTCATTTCCTTAATTGAATTGCCTAAAATTATCTGATTTTTCTTCATAATTGATAAAAAGAATCTTTAAGCAGATATGGAATCAGGTCAATTGAGTTATCAACAGATGGAATCTTTAGGTAGGGATAACCATAAAATTTGGCTAAAAACATAAAAAAAGGGGTCCGAAGACCCCAGGAATAGTTCATCAAATGGGAGGAATGATGAAAACTAATTTATATTTAGTGTTTGTCGCATCTTTTTGAAGCATAATAATATAATATTTGATATGCAATCTTTGCATGGATAAATTTGGGTAATTTATTTTTTTAATAACGATTTAATGGGTTCAAATGATTTTCGGTGAAATTGAGTAACACCGTGTTTGTGTATTGCATCAATATGTTTTTTAGTTCCATAACCTGCATTTTTTTTCCAATCATAAAATGTAAACTTACTATCAAGAATACTCATCAGTCGATCACGGTGAACTTTTGCTATAATAGATGCGCTTGCGATCGATAAAGATTTTTTATCTCCACCTATTATAGATTTTTCATTTTGATAATTTAATGAAAAGTTTCCATCAATAATAAGATGTGGATTTTCAAAATTAAATTTTTCAATTACTCTTTTCATTGATAATTTTGTTGCTTCCAAAATATTAATTGTATCTATTTCTTCTACGCTAGCGTAGCCTAAGTAATATTGAAGCTTTTTTTCTTTTTGTAATTTTTTAAAAAATAAGAATAATTTTTCTCGCTGTTTTGCCGTATGTTTTTTTGAATCATTTATGGGTATTTCTGATTCTAAATCATCATAATTAGAAAAATAACATCCACAACTCACCACTGGTCCTGCTAATGGACCTCTGCCAACTTCATCTAAACCAATTACAGGCCCATCAATTGATTTCTCTATAGAAAAATCAGTCACTATTTTTCATTTAATCTTGGCATGATTTCAACAAAATTACAGGGCTTATGTCTAATGTCTAATTGATATTGTAAAATTTCATCCCAGCCGTCTTTGCATGCACCTGTTGATCCAGGTAAACAAAAAACATAGGTACTATTTATTAAAGCTGCAACTGCACGTGATTGAATTGATGATGTACCAATTTTTTCAAAACTCACTTGTCGAAATAATTCCCCAAATCCATCAATCTGTTTACTGGCAATTTCATTAACAGCTTCTGGTGTTGTATCTCTTCCTGTTAATCCAGTCCCCCCAGTTGTAATAATGCAATCAATGTTTTTTTCTTTTGACATTGTGTTTAAGGTATCTTTTATTTGAGAAACATCATCTGGTATAATTGTCCGTTTAATCATTGTATGACCAGCATCAGTAATGCGCTTTTCTAATGTATCTCCAGATGTATCGTTTTCTTTAGTTCTTGAATCTGAAATTGTAATAACAGCAATATTTATTGGAACAAAATCTAGAGAAGTATCAATTGGCATAAACTATTAATAAAGTGGATCATTTCCATTTGCCAGCATTTTTAAGGAACGCATTTCCTTATTATTTTTATTTTGGTAAATCCAATATTTTGTTAAAATTTTTTCAATGAACCAACGTGTTTCTCTTGAAGGAATACTTTCCATAAAAAGGAGCGAGTCTTCCATATAGTTTGTTTCATTTTTCCACTTTTGTAAATTTCCTGGACCACCATTATAAGCTGCTGCGAGAAATATAAGATTTCTTGAAACTTGCTCTAGATCAAGAAGATACGTAATATATTCTTGTCCAACCTCTAAATTTATTTCTGGATTTTTAAGAATATTACTATTGCTTCTTTTTACGTCTTTACTTTTTGTAATAAATTTAGCTGTTGAAGGTAAAACTTGCATTAAACCTATGGCACCATCTTTACTTTTTGCCTTAATGTTAAACATCGATTCTTGATGCATGAACGCGTGGAGTAATTCTTTTTCTAATTTGAAACCATCTCGTGGCTTCCAAACACTAGTAGGGTAGTAGAGATAGGTTGGGACATCCATACCAAAATTTTCTAGCTTATTAACAATTTTTAATTGAGTATAGGCAAGATCGAAATTTTCAGCAATTTGAATAGACTCCTTTGCTATTTCTCTATTTAAAATGGAATTAATATGAACAATTTCTTTCTCTAATTCGTCGGCAAATCCAACTTGTATCAGTGTCTGTATTCTTTTTCCTGCTGGTATATTTAAAATTGTACTATTGTTTTTATTAAGATCAGTATGCTCTACCCATTTAATTTTTTTATCAACTCCTAATATTTCTAGTGCAAGCATTCCATAAAAACTATTTGGATTATTTGATGCTCTTTTTAACCAAAAATTAATATCATCATAGCGACCAAGTTTTGCATATGATCTAGCTGTCCAAAAACTACCTGATGTTTGATGCCACGCATCGTCTTTTAAACTAATCGAAAAAAGAGAAAAATATTTTGCAGCATTTTGATATTTTTCTAGCCTCCAAGAAGATAAACCAGCAGTCCAAGCCGCATAAGGTACATATTTTGCAGAATTTACAAGAGCTTCAGAAGCGTATTGAATTGCTAAGTCATTTTTATTTGCTAAGAAATATCCTTTGGCGATTAATTCCTTTTGTTGATCTATCTCAACTTGATCTAATAATAGATTTACATCTCTTTGATTTAATAGTTGTACTGCTCCTGTTGGCCAACCTTTATTCACTCTTGATTTGATACCATTAATTAATTTTCTTTTTTCAGCTCTCTGATTGTTGGATAGTTTCTTTGAACTTTTATATTTACTAGTTTTTTTACTTTTTACTTGTTCTGATTCTATACCAATTGGAGCGCTAGGTTTAGTTGGACTTTTATAACCTGCTGGCATTCTTCGAATGGCCAATTTATAAATTTGTTTTGCTTGAGGGTGATCATTATATTTTTTAAGCCAATAATATAATTCCAAATACCTTGATCGATAACAATTAGGATGTAAAAATTTCTGTGCATAAATATGACCAAGCAAAGATTTATTTTTTATTTTTAAAATAAAATTATTTGCGCTTTTCCATTTGCATTTTTCCTGAAATTTATAAGCTTGTTGATAATTATATACATCTTCTTCACTAAGAACTTTTGTTGAGAAAATATTATCATATTTGATGACTATATCTTGTTGGTATGCATAGATTTGTTTTGAAAAAAATACGAAGAATATAAAAAAACAAATAATAAAATATTTTTTATGATTCATTTTTTTAATTTTTCTTGTAACATTTGTAAATCTTCCCAAGAATGTTTTTTATATTGAGGAGATCGAAGTAAAAAAGCTGGATGATAGGAGGCTAGTGTAGGAATACCTTCTTCTAAATTGAGTGATTTGTATTCATGCCATTTACCTCTCAGTTTTCCAAGTGCAAGAGGGGTCGATAAAATGGCTTTTGCTGCAACACCGCCTAATAGGAAGATAAATTTAGGTTTAATGATATCAATTTGTCTTTGCAAAAAAGGTAAAAATTCTAAAATTTCATCGTCATTAGGCGTTCTATTTTCGGCTGGACGCCAATTAACTACATTAGTAATATATACGTCTTCTCTTTGTAAATTAATGGCCAAAAGCATTTTATTTAATAGCTGTCCAGCTCTTCCGACGAATGGAATTCCTTGTTCATCCTCATCTCTACCTGGTGCTTCACCAATTAACATTACTTTTGCATTTAAGTTACCATCATAAACCACTAAATTTTTTGCTGCTTTTTGAAGAGGAGATTTATGATTTTTAAGATCTTCAATAACACTATCAATTTTAGATTTTTTATCCCTAGTATCGTTGTCGAAACTAGGCTGTTCTAATCTTTCCTCATTTTCAAACCAGTTTCTAGGAGAATCCTGAAGAAAATAATTTACCCCAGAATTAATAATAAATTCTAAATTTTTTTTATTTGATTGATTCATGTAAAATTACAATTATCTATTCATAGTGTAACTATACTATATTTGAAATGGTTAATTTAATTAAAACACTACAATTTATCTTAATTTTTCTGGTTATTAATTCTGGAGCTTTAGCTTTAACTAGCTCATCTTTTTTAATCTCACAATCTGCCTTTAATAATTATGATTATAGTTCCACTTTATTTAAATTTAATATCGATAAAGTCACCCTATCTCAAGACAGTCTTTTAGATAAAGCTATTGCTGCAATAATTACAGAGGATCTAGTTTTAGCTTTAAAAATTGCTGATAAAATCTTAAGTGAAAACAAAAATAACACAGAAGCTTTAATTATAAAAACCACATCTCTTTACAAAGATAAAAAATTTAAAGACATCATTGAACTAAGGGACAATAGGCTGCAACCAAGTGAATTATTAGACTTTATTTTTTTTGCTGATAACAGACTTAAAAATAATAGTACTATAAGTAATGCTCTAGTTGAATTGGTATCATCCTCATATTCAAATAATGAACAAAGTCGTTTAAATTATAATTTTTTATTATTTTATACCTCACTCGCAAAAATACTTGATCCAAAAAACGACAGAGCAATGATTATTAAAGCAGAGTTATTTTCACAAGTTGGACAAGATAAGGTTGCATCAGATATATATGCGAAGATAGATAAAGAAAGTATTTATTATTTAGATGCTCAGAATAGTCTTGCTAGACATTACTTATTCAATAATACCTATGAGGAAGCTGAAACTAAAATTAAATCATTAGTTGAAAATAATAACAACAATTATTCTCTAAAAAAAACTTTAGGTGATTTTTATCGTTACAATAAAAAGTATGATTTAGCTTTAGAAGTTTATGATGAAATGATCAAAGAAAATCAGGATGATCTCTGGAATATTTTTTATATGAGAGGTATTTGCTATGAACAAAAAGATGAATGGGACTTAGCTGAACAAGATTTTTTACGATCCTTAGAAATTAAACCTGGAACACCAAATGTTTTAAATTATCTTGCATATGGTTGGGTTGAAAGAAATATTAAATTAGACCGTTCTTTGAAAATGTTAGAGGAGGCTTATAAAGCTAATCCTGATAGTTTTTATATTATAGACAGTTTAGCGTGGGCTCATTTTAAAAAAAATAATCTTTCAGAAGCAGCAAGGCTAATGGAAAAAGTAATAGATATTGCCCCTGGTGAAGCAATATCTCTAGACCATCTTGGTGATATTTATTATGCTATGAATAGAAAAAGGGAAGCAATTCATTTTTGGCAACAAGCGCTAGAATTGGCGGAGCCAGAAGATGAAATAACTGAAGACGTTCAAAGCAAATTAGATAATATTAATGCTGGATAAAATAATTGAAAAATCACCTGCCAAAATTAACTTATTTTTAAAAATTATAAATAGAAGAGATGATGGTTTTCATAATATTCGTACTGGAATAACATTTATTGATCTTTTTGATGAGATAACTGTTCAACCTCACAGCAAATTTCAAGTAATCTATACAGGTAATTTTGCTCCAAAAAATAATCTATTTGATGATTGCATTATTGATAAACTATTTACCTATATTAACGAAGATAAACCTAAACTTCTTTTTACTATATCAAAAAATTTTCCTTATGAAGCTGGTTTAGGATCTGCTTCCTCTAATGTAGCAAGTGTTATAAAAATTTTAGAAAATCTTGAAATAATAAAAAAGAAAAATATATTTGATTATGTTGATCTCGGTGCAGATATCCCTATTTTCTTGAATCAAAAAGATGCTCTAGTTAGAGGTAGGGGAGATTTAATTGCTAATGTTCATTTTCCAAAATATTATTTCTTACTAATTAGACCGTCTTTCAAATGTTCGACAAAAAAAATGTATGATTCATTTCAACCTTCAGATTTTGATTATAATGCTGAATTTGATTTAGAAGAAATAAATGATCAAGATTCTGGAAATGATTTTGAAAAAATTCTTAAAAAAAATGAACCTGAATTTTTATCAATCATAAATTTCATGGAGGATTTTGACAATGTTATATTTTCAAGACTAACTGGGAGTGGTTCCTGTATTTACAGTGTATTTGAAAAAAAAGAGCATGCTATAAATGCACAAAAAAAATTTCAACAAAGTTTTTCAAATCTATGGACACATCTAAGTGAAAATAATTTGGTTAATCTATTTTAAATTCTTTCTTAAATTCTTTAATTGAAAGCACTTCATTTATTGGTTTGTCCCACCTAATTCTATGAATTCGAGGAAAACGCATAGCGACACCTGATTTATGTCTATTGCTGGGGAATACATCGTCAAAGGCTACTTCTAAAATAATTTCTTTTTTTACTTCTCTTACAGGACCAAATTTATTGGTAGTATTATTTCTAATAAATTTATCTAAAACTAATAGCTCTTTATCTGTGTAACCGGAATACGCTTTTCCTATTGGAACTAATTCACTCTCTTTCCAAACACCAAACGTAAAATCTGAATAATACGATGATCTTTTTCCGTGTCCTCGTTGAGCATACATTAAAATAGCATCAACTAGTTTTGGATTTTTTTTCCATTTGTACCAATACCCTTTTTTTCTTCCTGGTAAATATTCACTATTTTTAAGTTTAATCATTACACCTTCATTTAAATCATCATAAAAATTATTTTTATATTTAGTTAATTCTTCCCATGTTGCAAAATTAATGATGGTAGATAAATCAATTTGATTAGTTGTATTTTCTTTTTGAAATTTTTCTAAATATTTTCTTCTTTCAACGAGAGATAATTTTCTTAAATCTTTTCCTTTATAAAAAAGGATATCATAAGCTCGTATGAAAACAGGAAATTTTTTTTGAAGATCTTTTGAGGCTTTTTTTCTATTTAACCTTTGTTGTAGATCATTAAAACCAGAGGGCTTAAAATTTCTCCCCACAAGTAATTCCCCGTCAATAACCGCATCACCTATAGTAGATTCAATTATTTCGGGGAATGCAGATGATATATTATCACCTGTTCTTGAGTATAGTGAAACACTTTTTGATGAAACCATAAGCTGAACTCTAATCCCATCCCATTTATATTCTGCTTGAAATTCATTCGCGTCTAATCTTTTAAAATCTTTTTCCTCATCAATTGGATTAGCAAGCATCATAGGATGAAATAATTTTTTAAAATCTATTTTTGGTTTTGATGTTTCATTTCTTAACCATTGAAATAAATTTTCATATGGAAATTCTAGACCATGCCAAATTTCTTCAATCTCATTTACAGATTTGTTATACAGATCAGCTAAGGCCGTTTTGACTAATCTTTCTGAGACTCCAATTCGCAATCCACCCGTGCAAATTTTAATTAAAGTCCATCTTTCGTTATTTGATAGTTCGCTCAAAACTTTACTAAACTCTGTATTAATTTCAGACTTTTTAATTTTTTTTATATTTTCAATTAAGGTAGATAAATTTTGTGATTTACCCTCTTTATTTGTTGGCCAAATCAACGATATTGTTTCTGCTAAATCCCCAACATAGTCATATGAGTAATCAAATAAATGTTGATCTACTTGTTCATAGACAAGCTCTCTAAGTTTAGATGCTTTAATAAATTGAAATGAGAGTTGGTCAGACAAAATTGCAAGTGCATATGCACGGTTGATATCAAGTATTTTAAAATAATCTTGAAGTAATTTAATTTTTGTATTTCGACTTGGTGTTAAAATCAAATTGTGAAGTAAGGAAGAAAATTTTTTCATTCTATTTCCTCATCACTTCTTCCTTGGATGGAAAGGGGCTTTGAAACAAGATTTTGTTTCCTACAATAATAAACCAATGCATCTTCCTGACCATGCGTAATAAGAATATTTTTCGCTTTTGATTTTTTAATTGTATCTAATAATTCATTCCAATCACTATGATCACTAATAACTAATGGTAATTCAATACCTTGTTGTTTTGCTCTTTGCTTAACTGTCATCCATCCACTTGCCATGCAAATAACAGGATTAGGAAATCGTCTTGACCAACGATCCTTTAATGCTGAAGGAGGGGCAATGATTATTTTACCCTCATAAAAGCTTTTATCCTTTGAAGAAACTTTTTCAAACTTTCCAATATTAATTTTTTCTTTTGAATAATATTGGCATAATTTTTCTAGAGAGCCATGAATATAAATTATCTCATTATATTTCTGCTGTCGTAAAAGATTCATTACTCTTTGTGCTTTGCCAAGTGCATACGCACCAACAATATGACAATTATTTTTATTTATTTTAACCGATCGTATGAGTTTTTGAATTTCATCTTTGGGATCTGGATGTTGAAATATGGGTAATCCAAATGTTGCTTCGGTAATTAAAGTATCACATTTAACCAGTTTGAAATTTTTACATGTTTCGTCTTTTCCTACTTTATAATCACCTGTGATGACTAAACGATGATTATTTTTTTCAATTAAAACTTGAGCACTCCCTAAGATATGTCCTGCAGGGTATAATGTAAAATCAAAGTTTTTAATCGAGTATTTTTGCCCGTATCTAAGAGGAGTAAATTTCTTCGCACATTTATCTCCGTAGCGAATTTTCATTATGTCTATTGTCTGCCTAGTAGCAATAACATGATCATGTCCAAATCGGGCATGATCTGCGTGACCATGTGTAATAATTGCTGTTTTTTTTGGTAATATTGGATCTATATGTACATTTATATCTTTGATAAATAGCTGATGGTTAATGAAATCCATATGAATATAAATAAATCGAATCCCCTATTATTACACCCCCTAAATAAGTGGATGAAGAAAAAAAAATGGTCTTGGTTTCCTCATCAAATTGAAACGTTTCATCATGTTCGAAGTGGATCTGATGTTGTTGTATTTGCTCCTACTGGTGCTGGCAAAACTTTAACAGGGTTTATTAATCCAATAGATGATTTAATAAAATTAAAAAAATTTAAAGGTCTTCATACTCTCTATATTTCTCCATTAAAATCTCTTGCAAACGATATTGTGAGAAATTTAGAGAAACCTATTAAAGAGCTTGATTTAAATATTTCATTTCAAGTAAGAACAGGAGACACAACACCATATAAAAAACAAAAACAAAAACAAAAACCTCCTAATATCCTTATTACAACTCCAGAGTCACTTGCATTATTAAATTCGTACGAGAATGCGAAAGAATTTTTTCACAATCTAAAATATATAATTATTGATGAGATACACACTTTTTTGGATAATAAGAGAGCTGATCTTTTAAGTTTAAATATTGAAAGACTACAAACTTTCTCTACAAATTTACAACGAATAGGGTTGTCAGCAACTCTCAAGAATAAACTAGATGCCCAAAAATGGCTTTGCCGCAAAAAACCAAAAATAGTTTCTTATGAAAATTCAGTTTTACCTAAGATTAAAATTCTAGAATCAAAAGAACGTATTCCTTGGTCTGGTCATATGGCTACATATTCTATTAATGAAATCTATAAAGAAATAATGAAATCACAATTAACTATTATTTTTGTTAATACGAGGGCGCAAGCCGAATATATATTTAAAAACTTATGGCTAATTAATAAGAAAAAATTAAAAATTGCTGTTCACCATGGTTCATTAGAAAAAAACTTACGTTTAAAAGTAGAAAATAATCTTAGTAAAGGATTAGTTGACTGTGTTGTTGCGACCTCTTCTTTAGAACTTGGATTAGATTATGGAGATGTAG
>CACNCW010000012.1 GCA_902619055.1 uncultured Alphaproteobacteria bacterium | reverse complement strand
CTAGCATCTCTTACTAGTTGTTCCATTCCATGGTCAGTAATAAAACCATGCCCACCATAGATTTGCATAGCTCGATTTGTATTTTCTACAGATTTATCTGAAGCATATGATTTTATAATTGGCGTCATAAGTGCTATAAAATTTTCAGATAATTTCTTTTCTTTATCATCTGAAGAATTTTCAATATTATCAAAGTGATTGCCAGCCAATAAAGTTAAACCTCTAACTGCTTCATTAATGGATTTTATATACAATAAGTTTTTTCTTATTTCAGGATGAACAATTATGGGATCAGCAACTTGATTGCTGGAAGATAGCTTTCCTTGTAAACGCTCTTTTGAATAATAAAGTGCTGATTGATAAGCAGTTTCTGATAATCCTAAGCCTTGTATGCCTACAAATAAACGAGCTCCGTTCATCATTATAAACATTGCTTTCATTCCTTTATGAATATCGCCTACTAGCCAGCCCTTAGCTTCATTGTAATGCATTACACAAGTTGGACTAGCATGAATACCCATCTTCTTCTCTATTGATCCACATTCAACTTTATTTCTTTCAACAAAATCGCCACTTTCATTTGGTAAAAATTTAGGAACCAAAAATAGACTTATACCTTTTATACCAGGGGGTGCATTTGGTGTTCTTGCAAGTACTAAATGAATAATATTATCACTTAGATCATGCTCTCCGCAGGTAATAAAAATTTTGGTACCAGTAATGCTATAACTTCCATCATCTAATGGTGTTGCCATTGTTTTACTTAATCCAAGATCTGTTCCACATTGAGGTTCAGTTAAATTCATTGTTCCTGTCCACTTACCACTTGTTAAATTTGGCAAATAAGTATTTTTCAAAACTTCATTAGCACTCTTTTCAATTGCATCGATTGCATTTGCAGTAAGACCTGGATAAAGACCAAATGACATATTAGTAGAGCTTATCATTTCATCTAAAATCATATTCATAATATAAGGTAAGTTTTGACCACCAAATTCTTCTTTTACTTTCAGTCCCTGCCAGCCATTTTCAGAAAAAGTTTTATAAGCTTCTTTAAATCCTTTTGGTGCAGTCACAACTCCATTATTAAAAGAACATCCTTCGCTATCTCCACTTTGATTAAGCGGGAGTAAAGTTTCTTCACATAGTTTTGCTGCTTCTTCAATAATAAGCATTAAATCGGTTGTTTCTAAATCTAATTTTTTTAATGTTTGACTTTCTTTCAGATTTAAAAAATCTTCAATTAGAAATTTAAACTCACGTAGCGGTGTTTTATAAATTTGCATAATATTTAATTAATATTTTCTAGCACAGTTGCAATGCCTTGACCTAAACCTATACATTGTGTCGCTAATCCATACTTTTTATTATTATTTTGCAATAAAGTTGCAACTTTACCAGTAATCCTTGCTCCAGTAGCACCTAAAGGGTGGCCTAATGCTATTGCTCCACCATGTATATTTACTTTATTTATGTCCATATTTAATTCTTTAATACATGCTAAAGATTGAGAAGCAAATGCCTCATTTAGTTCCACAATATCAATATCGGTAATAGATAAATTAGCTCTTTTAAGGGCTTTTTTGGATGCATTAATTGGGCCAAGACCCATTAATTCTGGTGGACAACCGACTACAGCTGTAGATTTGATACGAGCTAAAATATTTAGATTATTTTTTTTAGCATATTCCTCCTCACACACAATTACTGCTGATGCACCATCTGTTAATGGTGAGGCTGTGCCAGCTGTTACTGTTCCATTCTCATCAAAAGCAAGTTTTAACCCATCTAAAATTTCATGTGAGGTGTTAGGTCGAATTCCCCCATCTTTATCAATTATTTGATCATTATTCTTAATAGAAACAATTTCGTTGTCGAACATGTTTGTTTCTCGAGCTGAATTAGCTTTAGTATGACTACTAATAGCAAAATCTTGTTGCTCTTTTCGAGAAATATCAAATTTTTTTGCAACATTTTCAGCCGTAATACCCATAGACATATATACATTTGGGTTATCTTTACTTAATTGAGGATGAGGATCATAAGTTAAGCCATTCATAGGGATAAATGTCATACTTTCTACACCACAACATAAAAAAACGTCTCCAGAGTTAATTGCAATTGCACCAGTTGCATCATGAATAGCTTGCATTGAAGAGCCACACCATCTGTTAACTGTCATACCTGCTACATGTTCTGGCATATCTGTCATGAAAGAAACAATTTTAGCAATATTATTACCTTGTGCGCCTTCAGGATACGCACAACCAGTAATAATGTCTTCTATGTCATTTTTATTAATTGGAATTTCATTAAGTAATTGATTTATTGTTTGTGATAGAATGTCTTCTGGTCTTATGTTAGCCATTTCACCTTTACGAGCAAAAGTGAAGGGTGATCTTTTGTAACCCACAATAACTGCATTTCTCATTTAAAACTCCATTAAAGAATGTATCTCAATTCCTTTTTCAATTAGTTTTTTATCACCACTTAAATCTGGTAAATTTATTATAAAACCTGCACCAACAATATTTTTGTCTTCAAACTTTTTAATTAATTCTACTGCCGCAAGTGCAGTTCCACCTGTTGCTAAAAGATCATCAATAATTAATAAATCTTTATGATTATCTAAGGCATCTGTATGAATATGCATTTCAGTTGATCCATATTCTAAGTCGTATGAGGTTTTGAAAGTATCAAATGGAAGTTTATGGGGCTTTCTCAAAGGAACAAATGCTGCATTTAAAAAATAAGCTATTGCACCTGCCATAATAAATCCACGTGATTCTATACTTAAAACTGCATCTATTTTTTTATTTTGCCATGGTTTTACCATGTCATCAATAACTTGTTTAAAGTGTCCTGCATTTTGCAACAATGTTGTAATATCTCTGAATTGAATTCCTTTAACAGGATAATCAGAAATTGTTCGAACGTATTCTTTCATTAGTTTTTTTCAATGTCTTTTATATCAAATAAAGTAACAGGTGCAAAATTTGAAGAACAATCGTATGTTTTAGTATAAGGGAATTTTAAAAATGATTTTGAGATTTGATTGCTAACATCTAATTTCTTTTCAAAGTGATTTATCAATAATTTGTTTGGGTTTGCATGTGGTGCAAGATTACGAATATATTTAATTGTATTTTCAATATTAGTTTTGTTTTCTCTGCATAGTAAATAAGTAGCTGTTGCCATTGATCTTGAGACACCACACCAACAATGAATAACAATATCCTCATCATAAGCATATGTAGAAGTAAAATTAGCTATTGAATTTACATGTTCTTCTGCAGGTAGAATTTGTGGTATTTCATCAGTATTCAATCGAAATATTTTATTATTGCTACTAATTTCAATAATATCGTCAAATCCTAACTTTAAATGATTTTTTACACCCTTGGGTGTTTCTGGTGCATATCCTGGATCAATTACTGATACAAGATATTTTGGCTGTATGCTTTCACACACATTAGGTAAATCATTAAGAGAACAAACAATTATCATAAAAAAAGGGTGGTATAAACCACCCTTAATAAAAGTAAAATAATTAAACTACTCTGCAGTTGCATCAGCTAATATTGCATTAGCATCTTCATTTAATTGATTTAATGTTGAAATGATATCATCACCATTAATGATTGCTGCATAAGCTTTTTCAACCTCACCTCTAACTGAATAATAACCAGGAACTGATGGTTCACCTTTTCCGTATTGAACCATGGTTAATGATTTATCATATTGAGGTAATTCAGCTCTTTTTTCAGCAATTAATGGATGATCTGCAGAAGAGGTTCTAACAAAACCATATCCACTTTCAGTTGACCAAACTGCTGAATTCTCAGTATTAGAAATATATTTCATCCACTGATATGCCGCTACCATTCTATTAGCGTCACCTGTATTTCCCATAATTAAACCACCGCCATATAAGTTAAGCACTGGTTCACTAGTGGTGTATGATAATGGAGCTACATCCCAATTACCATTGTAACCCTCTTCAATAGCTTTCTGGAAATAAGTAATACCAGAAGTAGATCCTGCAGCAAATAAAACAGAACCTTGTCCTAAGTATTGCTGGTCAGTGTATTTACCTCTTGCAACAATTGCACATCCTTTATTTGCCATTCCTTGAATGAATTCCATAGCTTCAATGGCTTTAGGGCCATTGTAAATATACTGACCATTATCATAGTCAAATACATCACCTCCATGAGCAAATACCCATGCTGCAAAGTTACTTGCATCAGTATCTATTTCATATCCATAACTTGGAACGTCTTCACCCATCTTACCGCTATAATCTTGATTGGTCGCAGCACATGCTGCTTCCGCAAAATCAGCAGGAGTTTTAGGAGCATCTAAACCTAGTTCCTTTAACCAATCAGCATTGTAATAAAGGATCTCTATTGATTTTCCAACTTCATGTAAAAGTTTTGGATTTCCATCAAAATATGGTGAAAAGCCGACAGTCCAATTTGCACCCCAATCTGCTATATCATCTTGAGAAACACCCCATTTTTTACTATCTGCTAAAATATTCTGATCAATTGAAGCGCCAATCAAGTACATATCTGCAGCAGCATTACCATAACCTCTTGCAACGTCTGCTATATCTTTTGTTCCTGCAGCAGACATCATAGCAGATTGAACTTTTCCATAATGCCCTTTGTGAACAACATTAACTTTTATTCCTGTTTCAGCTTCAAATCTTTCAGCTCTTGCCATCATTGCATCTAATCTTTCATCTGAATATTGAACCCAGAATTCAACAGTTTGACCTGTAGGATCTGCATTCTCAATATCTTGTGCAGTAATTGCGAATGATTGCGAGGAGATAAAAAATAAAGAAGCTAACAAGAAATTTAAAATATATTTATAAAATTTCATAATCACCCCGTAAAATATTAATTAATATAGAGGTAAAATTAAAGTTTTGTTACAAAAAATTTACTGATTTATTCTTTTAATCCAAAGTTTGATATACTTTCTATGAATAACTTCTGAGTAAAAAAGTATAATACTAAAATTGGAAAAATTGCAATTAAGCAAGCAGCCATCAATAAATTAAAATTAGGCCCCACTTCTCTCACAAAACTATAGATAGAAACTGTTACAGGATACCAATCATCTCTAGTTAATATAAGTAAAGGCCAAGCAAAACTATTCCATGCTATAATGAAAGTAAATAAAGAGACTGTCACAATAATAGGTTTGCTCATTGGGATTACTACCTTGAGTAAAAAATTTAAATGAGAAGATCCATCAAGTCTTGCAGCATCCCATAATTCATTTGGTATCTTTTTAAAATATTGTCTTAATAAGAAAATTACAAATATATTTCCCATAAATGGAACAGTTAACCCTTGAAGACTATTCATCCAAGAAGGTCCAAATGGCAATGGTATAATTTCCCCTCTAATAATTAATAAATGAGGTAATAATGTAATTATTTCTGGAATCATTAATGAAAGTAACAACATGTAAAATATTATATTTTTAAATGGGAATTCTATTTTGGCAAAAGAGTATGCTGCTGGAATACTAGTTAATAAAACACCAATGACAATTATTGAACTTATTATTAAACTATTAAATGTATAACGTTGGAATCTATTAGATGTCCAAACTTCATAATAATTTTCAAACATCAATTTTTTTGGAAATAAATATTGATTTGATGCTTCTCCAGCTGTCATCAATGATGTGGATATCATGTAAAAAAATGGGTAAATTGAAATAATAAAAACTATTAATAAAATTAAATAAGGTATCCTTGTTTCAGCATTAATAATTCTAGTCATAGCTTAACCTTTTTCTAAAAATAACATACTGCGATATTGCTAAAATATTTAGAAGAATAAATAAAATTACTCCTTCAGCTGCAGCATAACCATATTTCACTCTACCCCAAAAATGATCAAAAATTTCTATTGTCACAACATCCATTGTATCTCCAGCAGAAGAAGTTTGCATAACAAAAATACTATTGAAAGCTTGAAAGGTATTTATAAAACCAGTCAACATAAGAAAAAATATTATAGGCATTAATAGTGGTATGGTAATTTTAATAAATGTTTGCCATCTACTAGCCCCCTCTGCTTTCGCAGCCTCATATAAATCAGAGGGTATAATTGATAAACCCGCGAGTAAAATTATTGCATAGTAGCCAGTATAAGACCATATTCCATATATGATTGATGACATTAGAGCTAAACTCGGTCCAGCTAGTAGACCTTCTATTTTTATACCAAATAAAACTTCAGTAATAGGTCTTTTATCAAATAACCACATTTGAGGCTCAAAACCAAATATTCCTATTAGCTGATTTAAAAAAGAATTTTCAGCTTTACCAAATATTAAAAAAAATACTGCAGCACCCATTACTGCAGGAGTAATGTAAGGAAATAGTAAAATCATTTGAAAGAATTGTTTACCAGCTAGTTTTTGGTACAAAGCAAATGCTATTACTAATCCTAATCCAACCTCAAAAATTATAGTAAAAAATGAATAATAAAAAGTATAAATAAGAGAATAAAGATAGTCTTCATCACCGGTTAAAAGCATTTTTTCCCAGTTGATATTAATTAATATTATTCCAATAATTAATATTGCTATAGATAAAAATGCTAAATAGATTTTATTTTTTACTTTATTTTTAAATTCACTCCACAGTCCATAACTCAATATCAATAATAATAATCCTAAAACAAATAACCAAAAAGCTGGTATATCTCCAAGTATTCTTTGGTAATTCTCAAATCCTAAAAATCTCCCTTTAAAAACTTTCCACTTGTGTACACTCATGTACATTCCAAAAAAAACAGGAAAAATTCCAAATAGACTGATTATTAAAACAGCAGGAAGAATTAATATATATCCTGTAAGTTTTTCTGAATGATTTAATAAGAATTTATTCATTAATTTTTATAAGATCGCCTTTATTTATTTTACCATCATTTAGAGGATCTAAATATATTCCTAAATTTATATGGTTGTATATTTTTTTTAGGCTTAAAGGAATATTAAGATTTATTTCAGAAGTTTTGGGCTTAATATTAGTTGCTGAACATCTGGGAATTTCTTTAATAACTTTAAATTTTATATCACTAATTGATAAAACTTTACCTACTAGCTTCCTTTCTTCCCATTTATCTAAATCTTCTACATATATATTTCCTCTAAAACGCTCATGTTCAACTTGAAGATTAGATAGGTTTTCAAAGTCTTTAATACTGTTTAAATTTATTAATGATATTGATTTATTGGGCATTGTATCAAAAAAAGGATTCACTCTATCTTTTAATAAATTAATTTTATTTATATTTGGTAAAATACCCTCAAGTTTACTACATAGGATTTTTACTTCATGTTGATTATCAATATCTGTGTTTAAAATTATTTTATTTTCAAATTCTAGTATTAAAAAATTATCTTCTAATAAAAAATTATATTGATTTAACTCAGGATATTTTTTTAATGATAAAAATTTGTATATTTCTCGTTTTAAAGGATTATTTTTTATTAATTCTCTATCTTTAAGATTAAGGTTATTTGTGAAAGCAAATATTCGATCATTTTTTATACCAATATTTTTAATTATCTCTAAGTTATCTACATTATTAAAAGAAAGAGATTTTACAGGTGAAAAATATAGGTTTTTAATTTTCACTTATATTAGCATTTAAGTTTTTTTTAAAAAATACTGATCTAAAAATGAATCTAACCAATTTGATATATTTTTATTATATTTATAACGATAATAAAGTTGAACAAATATATTTTGAGCACCTTTGACGAATAATTTTTTTGGATTTTTTAATAAAACTAAATACAGCCATCTCATATGAAGTTTAAAATTTACTTCTGGATGAAATTGTAGCGCATAACAATTTTGATATTTAAAAGCTTGATTATTAAAAATATCACCCCTTGCTAATAACTCACAGCCTGTAGGAAGGGAAAATCCTTCAGAATGGAATTGAAAAAAAATCTTTTGAGAATTAAAAAGATTTTTTGCATTTTCAGTTGGTTCAATTTTATAAAAACCAATTTCTGAAAGCCCATCTTTATTAGTTGTTATTTCTGAACCTAAACATTTAGCTAATAACTGTGCGCCAAAACAAATTCCAAGATAAGGAATGTCAGTTTTTATAACTTTGTTTATCCATTCTAATTCTTTATTTATATATTCATCTTCATCGTTTATGCTTCCTGGTGCACCAAATACAACTATTGCTGAGTATTGATTAATATTTAAAGGAAGTTCTTCACCTAAAGGTGGTCTACAAATTTCAGCAACATATCCCCTATCTCTAAATTTATTTCCTACATCTCCTGGAACTGAAGTTTTTTGATGCAATACAAACAAAACTTTATTCATACTAAATTATTAATAATAAATATTTTATTAATATGAAAATATTATTTCATAAAAATTGTAAGTATTTTGTATATTAATTTACAATGATATTTATGTGACAAAATAATCAATATCTAAAATCTTTATGTAAAACATAAGAGTAAAATAACCAAAATTCATCATTACAACAAAACTAATAAGCATATTGATTGATTTAGGGAGTGAATTTCCTAGAAAATCATCCCAAAAAACTTTTTCTAAATATAGTGCTAATTCAAAGTATATAAGTGTAATAATTGCAGCATTAAAAATTATTAAAGAAGTTAATCCATTTAAACTCAACAAATAATTAATAAAAATCAATATCAAAGAAGAAAAAGAATAAATAAATAAATTTAATAAGATTTTTTTATTTTTTGAAAATTTTTTGAAAAAAATAATATATCTTGTGTTTAAAAATAACGAAATTAATATCGAGCTAAAAAAAGAAATAATTAATATTTTTGTTATTTGATATTCCATTTATATGTATTTTTTATATAACTAAAAAATATATAAGAAAAATAATAAAATGAAATTTGATAATGAAACTAGTATTATTCAACAAAAAATAGCGAACGGTTATGCTGGAGTTTCACGAAGACTAGCTATTGTAAATGCCCTAAATTTAGAGACTAATGAAACTGTTATCGATATTGGTTGTGGTGGTGGTCATTTAGTCCAAGAAATTTCATTATCTATTGGAGAACAAGGCAAAGTAATAGGAATTGATCCCAGTCAAGATCAGTTAGATGTTGCAAGCGATAAATGTAAAGATCAAAGTAATGTGGAACTTATTTGTACTACAGCCGATGAAATCAATATAGAAGATGCTTCATGTGATAAAATTACAGCTACTCAAACATTAGAATATATCGAAGATATAGATACGTCCTTAAAAGAAATAAAAAGAATTTCTAAAACTAATTCTAAATTTGTTAACGTCTCAATTCTCTGGGACTATTTTAGATTTTATGGACCAGAAAAAGAAATTAATGATCTTATTCATGAGGCATTTAGAGCCCATTGTTTTCACCAAATGCTTCCACTTGATTTAAATGGTAAATTAAAAAAACTTGGGTATAAAAATATAAGTTCTCAAAATTTATCGTATTTAATTACAAATAGAGATAATAATTCACCAGCAATTTTTTATGAAACTATGTTAAGTAAGTTTGCTTTAAGCCAAGGTGTTTCAGAAGACAAAGTAGATGATTGGAAAAAACAATTAAATAAATCTGAAAAAGTAGGTAATTTCGGATTTACAAGTTTTCCAGTATTAACTGCAGCATATTTAGGTTAATTTAAAAAATGAAATTAAAAGTTTACTTATCAGGTGAAATTCATTCTAATTGGCGAGATGAGATTATAGATAAATGTAAATCTAAGAATTTAGAAATAGAATTTTCAAGCCCGACTACCAATCATGAATTATCAGATGATGTTGGTGTAAAAATACTTGGTGATGAAGAAAAAAAATTTTGGCACGATAACAAAGGAGCCAAAATAAATGCTATACGAACTAGAAATTCGATTGAAAAAGCAGATATAGTTGTAGTACGTTTTGGTGAGAAATATAAACAATGGAATGCTGCTTTTGATGCAGGGTATGCATCAGCATTGAATAAATCTCTCATAATAATGCATAGTGATGAACATCAACATGCTTTAAAAGAAGTTGATGCAGCAGCTCATGCTATAACAAAAAATACCGATGAAGTTGTAAAAATTTTACAATATAGTTTACAAGGTAAAATATAAATTAATTATTTTCTTTTTCTGACAGTCTTCTTAAGCTCTCTTTTGGCCAAGTTGTTTCTCGATCATACATGGCTTCATGGCAAATATCTTTGTTAATAATTTCAATCCAAGGATCTTTATCTTTCACAAAAATATGTGCTTGCGGTGTTATTGGTTGGTCGAGTGTAGCTGTTCTGATTGCAATTCGAGATTTTGCAACATTGTATTTACAATATAAATAAACACCACAATTATTACAAAAATATGCTCGATAACCTTTTCCACTGCCTGTAGGGAGCAGTGTAGATTCAACATTACCATTTAATTCAAAATCATCTTCAAAAATCATTGTATGTATAACAAAAGAAGAGCCTGTAGAAATTTTACAGTTATTACAATGACAAGCTTGAGTGAACAAAGGTTTATCTTTTATTTTATAATTTACTGAACCGCACGCGCATTTCCCGATAAGAGTCATTTCAACTAAACGTTATATTTTGGAATTTAAAAAGCAAGAATTAATTATTTACCAAATATGCCAAGCTTAACACTATAATCTACAGCTATACCGTAATCAGGATCATCATCACTATCAACTATCAATTGACCTGTTTTTCTTAAAAGGCTGTGGCAGTCCTTCGTAAGACGTCTTAACTTTACTTGTTTGCCTAATTTTGAATATCTTTCTGCAATATCCTCAATTGCTTTTAAAGCAGATTGATCAATTATTTTTGAATTTGCAAAATCTATTATTACTAAATTAGGATCTTCGGTGGGCTTAAAAATATCTAAAAAACTATTAGTGGAACTAAAAAAAAGTGGTCCTTCAATTTCATATACCTTGGCGCCCTTTTCTGTTCTTGATTGTCTCTCAATTGCTCTAATTCTTGAAGCAGATTTCCACGCAAATACTAGTGCATTAATAATAACACCAGCAACTACAGCAACTGCTAAATCTTCTAATACAGTTATTAAAGTAACTAAAACAATTACCAATGCATCCGAACGAGGAACAACAAATAATAATTTTAGTGAATTCCAAGCAAATGTTCCGATTACGACCATAAACATAACCCCTACTAATGATGCAATAGGAATAAGTTCAATTAAATTTGAAGTATAAAGAATGAAAATTAGTAAAAAAATTGCTGCTGATATGCCAGCAATTCTTGTTCTACCTCCAGATTTTACATTTATCATTGATTGACCAATCATAGCGCAACCACCCATACCACCAAAAAAGCCTGTGATACCATTAGCAACACCTTGCGCTAAACATTCTTGTCTTGTCCCACCCTTTTTGTTTGTTATTTCTCCTACTAGATTAAGAGTTAGGAGACTTTCAATTAATCCAATAGCTGCCAAAATAATTGCATAAGGAAAAATAATAAAAAAAGTATCTAAATTAAGTGGAACTGTTGGAATAGAAAAATTGGGAAGCCCTCCTGCTACACTTGCTAAATCCCCTACTCTTGGAACAGGTAAATCTAAAAGTAAAACTAGAAAAGTAACAAGAAGAATTGCAGCTAATGTAGATGGTATAAATTTAGTAACCCTTGGTAAGTACCATATGATTAACATGGTTAAGAAAACTAATACTAAAGAATATGTAAGCACTTCCCCTGACATCCATGTAAATGTTCCATCAAAGTTATATATTTGAAATTGATGTAATTGTGATAAACCAATTACTATAGCTAAACCGTTTACAAAACCTAGCATTACTGGTTGAGGAACCATTCTCATAAATTTTCCTAATTTAAAAATTCCTGCAAGAAATTGTAAGATTCCCATAAGTATTACTGTGGCAAATAAATATTGAACTCCATGTTCCGATACTAATGAAACCATAACAACAGCCAATGCTCCTGTTGCACCCGAAATCATTCCAGGTCTCCCACCAAAAATTGCAGTTACTAATCCTACAATAAATGCTGCGTACAAACCTGAAAGAGGTGCTACACCTGCTACAAAAGCGAATGCAATTGCTTCTGGAACAAGGGCGATTGCAACAGTTAATCCAGATAGAATTTCAATTTTAAACAGTGAAAAGGAAGCTCTGCCCTCTGGAATATATTCATCTTTGTTTAACCCAAGAGAATTTGCAAATTGATTAACTGTTGATTTTATCATTAAGGTCTATTTTATTTAAATAGGTAAATTAAGTTATAAGTAAACAAAATCTACCAAACAGATTTGTATATATTAAAGGCGTCAGATTCTTCAATTTTACGCGGATTATTAACTAATAATCTAGTTTGTTTCATTGCTTCAGTAGCCATCAATTGGCAAGCTTCCTCAGGAATTTCTAAATCTCTTAGTCTATAAGGTAATTTAAGTTCCTTAGACAAACTTTCTAAACTATCTATAAAATTATTACACACAATCTCATCGCTTTTGCTGTTATCTAAATCTTTAAATACAAATGGTGCAAGATTGGCGTAATTTTTTTTTGTTTCTTTATTTATGGAATTGAATTTCATAACACTTGGAAGAACTAAAGAGTTTGAAAGTCCATGAGATATATTAAATAGACCTCCTATGGGATATGCCAAAGCGTGTACTGCTGCTACTGGAGAATTTGCAAAAGCTTTACCTGCTAACATTGATCCAAATAGCATATTTGATCTGGCATTTATATTATGTCCCTCAAATACAGCAGTTTTAATTGATGATCCGAGAAACTTGAGTGCTTCTATAGATAACATTTTTGAAATAGGATTGTTGTTAGGATTTATAGAAGTGTAAGCTTCGATTGCATGAACCATAGCATCTATTCCAGTTGATGCAGTTATATTTGGAGGTAGATTAATAGTTAATGATGGATCTAAAATAGCAAGATCAGGTAAAATAAGTTTTGAAGAAACACCTTTTTTTTCTTTGTCATCCATCGTAATTATTGAAATTGGAGTAACTTCTGAACCAGTTCCTGCTGTTGTAGGAATTAGCACAAGTGGTATTCTTGGACCTTTTGCATTATTAACCCCCCATATCGTATCGATATTCTGATTAGACCCAAGAAGTAAAGATACAAGTTTTGCAACATCCATAGATGAACCGCCTCCAAAACCTAAAACTCCAGTTGATTTAAAATCTGTTGCTTCTTGAAATGCTTTTAATAAAGTAGACTTTGAAGGATCAGATTCAACTTTATTAAATATATTTATATTTGAGTATGATTGAAGTTTTTTAATTGTTTTATCGTACAATCCTAATTCTGTTAATCCTTGATCAGTTATTACAAAAATATTTTTTCCTAACAAATTTAGAATTTGATCAGTTGAATTAACTGCTGTTTCATTACCAAAAATCAAGCTAGCTGTTGAATGAAAGTTAAACATTTATCTATGGTCGGGGAGAAAGGATTCGAACCTTCGACCCCCTGGTCCCAAACCAGGTGCGCTACCAGGCTGCGCTACTCCCCGAAAAAATTTGTTATATTCATAAATAACCTAAAAACAATCTTTTATGTTTGTTTTCTAAAATAATATTTATTATAATTAAACTAGGGGTGCTTAAATGCTGAGATTTATACCCTTTTAACCTGATCTGGATAATGCCAGCGGAGGAAACATGAAAACCATACTAATTTTTTTAACTACCTTATTTATTTCTTTCTCAATCTATGCAGAGAAACTAACTATATATACTTACGACTCTTTTGTATCAGAATGGGGTCCAGGACCCATCATTGAAAAAATATTTGAAGAAAAATATAACGTAGATGTAGATTTTATTGCTGTAGACAGTGCTGCAACATTATTGAATAAAGTTATTTTAGAAGGTGATACTTCTAAGGCAGATATAGTTTTAGGTCTTGATATGAATTTATTTGATTTAGCTGAACAATCTGAGCTTTTTACAACTCATAATATCAATGACATAAATAACTTAATTAATTTACCATTAAAATGGGAAAGTAATAAATTTGTTCCATATAATTATGGATACTTTTCTTTTGTGTATAATAAAGCAAATTTAGAAACACCTCCAAAATCTATGGATGAGTTAATTAATTCAACTAATGCTAGAATTGTAATTCAAGACCCAAGAACCTCTACCCCTGGTTTAGGATTATTAACTTGGATGAAAGCATTATATGGAGATAAAGCAGGGGATGAATGGAAAAAATTAAATAAAAAAATTATTTCCGTTACCAAAGGATGGACAGATGCCTATTATAATTTTTTTATGGCAGGAGAAGCTGACATGGTATTAAGTTATACTACATCTCCAGCCGCACATATAATGTTTGAAGAAAGGTATGATATTCTTGCTACAACTTTTGAAGAGGGAAATTATATAACAATTGAATTTGCAGGCATTTTAAATAATTCACAAAATAAAGATTTAGCAAATAAATTTCTTAACTTTATGTTATCAAAAGAATTTCAATCAGTCATACCATCAACAAATATTATGTACCCTGTTACAAATATAAAAGATTTACCTAAGGCATTTGATAAACTAGATGTTCCTAACTTTATTCAAATGGATCCAAAAGAAATTAATAAGAATAAAGAAAAATGGATTGATGAGTGGCTTAATGCCTCGTAAATAAATTGTATTATAAATATAATTATTCAGTAATATTTTTTTTTGGATTAATAATCCTATTACCTTTCGTAGGTATTTTTTCAAAAATTAACTTTGATTTGAAGGTAATTTATAATTTTTTTCAAAATTCTTATACACATCGTCTTATTTATTTCTCACTCTATCAAGCTTTTCTTTCAGCACTATTAAGTTGTTTTTTAGCTATTCCATTCGCATTAGCATTAAATAGACATAAGAATTTAAAAATTATTAAATTTATCATTTCTCTTTGTGGTTTTTGCTTTGTAATACCGACAATCTTAATAGTGTTTGCAGTAATTAAACTCTTTGGAAATAATGGTTTTTATAACTCATATTTTAATTTGTACGAGAATTTATCGATAGAGACAATTTTTGGAATAAAAGCAATTTTAATTGCCCATATACTTCTAAATACACCATTTGCGACTCGATTATTTTTTCAATCCTTAAATAGTATTCCTTTAAAATATTATGAAATATCTAGCTCTCTAAACATTACTTTTTTTGGCAATCTTCTAAAATTAGAGATGCCTTATATAAGACAAAATTTTTTTACTGTGTTCTCAATAATATTCTCTCTTTGTTTTTTAAGTTTTGCAATAGTAATGGCGTTAGGTGGTGGACCTATGTATTCAACAATTGAAGTGGCAATTTATCAATATGCACTTTTTGAACTAAATTTTAATAAGGCAATTTTACTAAGTTTTTTACAAATTTTTATCTGTTTAATTTTTTTATTTATTGGTTTTTATAAATTAAAAGGTTCAAATTTTTTTGAAATAGATCAAATTAACTTTATTCATCCTCATAAAAAATACAAAATTATAAAAATAATAGATTTTTTAATAATTGTATTTTTCTCTATCTTTCTTTTTTCTCCAATACTTTCTATACTTTATCATTTTATAAATAATGGTATTTATTTATCTTTAATTAATGAAAAATTTTTAGGATCTTTTTTTAATTCTCTTATTATTTCAATTACTACAGGAATTATTGTTAGTATATCTGGATTTATAATTTCATCTATACTTGTAATAAATTATAAAAATATAATTTTTCAGCAATCAATTTTTTTAATAAGCTCTTCAATAATAATTATTTCTCCAATTATATTTAGTCTTGGTTATTTTATTGTATTAAGTGAATTAAGATATCTGCAATTTTTTAAATATTTCGTTGTGATTTTGATAAATTGTCTTTTCTTATTACCCTTTTCAATATTAATACTTTTTAATAACCTCAAAAATATTTTTTTAAATTTTGAAAATTTTCAGCAAACTTTTCGTATTAGCATAAGAAATTATTTTATTATTTTACTCCCAATAATTAAGAAAAATATAATTTTTGTTTTTGCATTTTCGACAGTTATTACTTTTGGTGATTTTACAATAATATCATTTTTTAAAGATCAAAACTTTGATACCTTACCATCTTACTTATATAAATTGATTAGTGTTTACAAATTTAATGAAGCTTCTTTTGTTGCTGGTGTAATTTTAATTCTAAGTATGATTATTTTTTTATTAATTGATAATTTAAATTACCAAGGCAAGTCAGCCATTAAAACGTGAAGATAAATACTTGCTACATAACCGATAAATATAACTGGAGTCCATTTTAAATGTCCAAAAAATGTATAATATCCTCTAGCTTGTCCCATAAGTGCTACACCTGCAGCTGAACCAATTGACAATAGACTACCACCCACTCCTGTTGTTAATGTAACCAGTAACCACTGATCAATTGACATTTCCGGTCTCATAGTAATTACAGCAAACATCACTGGTATATTATCTACGATAGCTGAAAGAACACCTACTATAGAATTAGCCATTGTTGGACCAAGACCAATGTATAAGAATTCTGAAACAACCGTTAAGTAACCTATAAATCCTAAACCTCCTACACTTAGAATAACTCCAAAGAAGAATAACAAAGTGTCCCATTCAGCTCTTGAAACTTTTCTAAAGAAATCAAATTTTTCATCTTCAACAGATGGATCATGTGTAATTTGTAAGTAAAAAGAATATAACCCAAGAAGACCAAGACCAAACATCATGCCAAGCATTGGAGGTAAGTGAAGAATATTATGGAAGTTAACAGCACTAAAAATTGTAAACAAACCTAAAAAGATAATTACTCGTCCACCTCTTTTCATATATTCTCTATCAGAGCTAATTTGTGGTTTTTCATTTGGAATAAAGAAATACATAACTGCTGCAGGTATTATGTAATTAATCACAGAAGGAAAAAATATTTTAAAAAAAGTAAAAAATTCAACTATACCAGCCTGCCATACCATTAAGGTTGTTATATCTCCAAATGGACTAAACGCACCACCTGCATTTGCTGCAACAACTATATTAATACAGCCAATTGATATAAATTTTGTATTACCTTTACCGCAGGCCATTACTACAGAGCACATGACTAGTGCAGTTGTTAAGTTGTCAGCTATAGGAGATAGGAAAAAAGTAATAATACCTGTGAATATAAATAATTGTCTAAAGCTAAATCCTCTAGATGTTAGTTGGTATCTGACTACATCAAAAACTTTTCTTTCTTCTAAAGCATTGATGTAAGTCATAGCAACTAGAAGAAATAGGAAAAGTTCTGCAAATTCTAAGATATTATGCTCTAACGCATACTCAATTTCTTTGGCATATTGCTTATCAGAAGAAAAATGGAAAGCTATAATTCCCCATATTACAGCAGCTGAAATAATAACTGGTTTAGATTTTCTTAAATGGCTAAATTCTTCAGCCATTACAACAGCATATGCAAGGACAAATACAATAAGGCTTAAAATGCCTACATATGAAGTTGTTAGATCTATTTCCATAGTTTTAAGTTAAATCCAATTACGTCTTTTTCAATCCCGAAATCATATAGATTATTGTGTATTGCTTCGTCAATAAAAACACTCTTTTTTATAACTTTTGCTTTGTCATAAAGCTTAATACTGTGTTCATGTGGTACAATTTCATCCTTTTTTCCACTAATGATAAGCAATGGTGATTTTATTTTATCAATTTTACTGAAGTTATCGAATTTATCCTTAACTAAATATTTTGTTGGAAATATTTTATATCTTTTTTTTGCAATATCATTGATAGACGTAAATGGCGCTTCTAAAACAATAGATAAAAATTTGTATTTTGTACCTAATTCTACTGCAGCACCAGATCCGAGTGATTCTCCATAAACTACTAATTCTTTGAATTTAAATTCAGTATTATTTTTAATCCATTTTAATACCGCTTCTGCATCTTTATATAAATTTTTTTCTGTTGGATTTCCTTCGTTGCCCCCAAATCCTCTCCAGGAAACTAAAAGTACGCTCCAATTCTTTTCAATATACCTCTGGATTCTGTAGGCCCTATCTCCGATATGAAAAGAATTACCATGAAAATAAACTAGTAAAGGGAGTGAATTACTCCCTTTATGATACCATGATAACAGCTTTAAGTTATCCTCAGTTTTAATATGAACTTCTTCTGTATTATCCAAGTTATAATCCTTAGGTGCGCCTGGATGAACGGATTTATTAAAAACAATCCGTCTTTGAAAGATATACAAGAGAAAACCTAAAAAAAAATATAGAAAAATTGCAGAAAAAATGTAATTCATTATTTATTATAATATTATGAGAGCAGAAAACAAAGTAATTGATCCTCTAAGTCCATATAGCCGTGCACTGAAAAAAATAGAGGAAAGTGGTATTAGACCTACAAAACAAAGAAGAATTTTAGCTAAGTTAATTTTTGAAAAAGGTGACAGGCATATATCTGCTGAAAATCTTTTTGATGAAGTAAAAAATGAAGACAGAAAAATTTCTATGGCTACAATTTATAATACTTTAAAACAATTCACCTCATTAGGATTGATAAGAGAAATAGTTGTTGATCAAAACAAATCACTCTATTGCAATAATAATAAATCTCATTATCATTTGTACATTGAAGATGAAGGAAAGATACATGATATACCTACAAAAAATATTAATCTCGATATACCTTCTATCCCTGCTTGTCTTTCATTGCATAATATTGATGTTATTGTCAGAGTTAGATCTCTTAAAGAAGACCTAAAAAAGAATTAATTTGCTATGCACAACATAAAGTTGTGGTCTCCAAATAATAAAAAAACAAACCTCCACAAGTTTATTAATCAATTAGATAAAGGTTTAAACATAAAAAATTATGCTGACTTGCATAATTGGAGCATAAAACATAAAAATGAATTTTGGAGCAATGTGTGGGATTTCACAAATTTTGTTGGTGAAAAAAAAGGGAAAATTTTTAAGTCAGCACCTGAATTTACTAAAAATAAATTTTTTGATGAATGTAAAATAAATTATACAGAAAATTGTTTAACAAGAGAAGACGATGATGATTCAATAATATTTCATTCTGAAAAAAAAATTAAAAGAAATTATTCTTGGGGAGAACTTAGGAGTGCAGTTTTTAAATTTGCAAATTATTTAAAAAATAATAAAATTGAAAAAAATGATAGGATAGCTGCTATACTTCCTAATATACCTGAAACAGTAATTTCATTTTTATCTACAGCACAATTAGGTGCTATTTGGTCATCATGTTCATCAGATTTTGGTAAAAGAGCAATTATAGATAGATTTAAACAAATTGAACCAAAAGTATTATTATTTTCAGATTATTATTTTTATAACAATAAAAAAGTTGATACGACAAAAGTTATAAAAGATGTAATATATAATATCCCAACTATAGAAAAAATTATTTTAATACCATATGAATTTAACGAAACAGATTATCAACT
The DNA here is from genome assembly GCA_902619055.1 of uncultured Alphaproteobacteria bacterium. Next base: position 5,056 of record CACNCW010000012.1, on the reverse strand, counting down.
AGATTTTGAATACGATAATTTATACAACATTTTAAAACAAGAAATTGAATATAGTAAATTTGAAAAATTTAATTTTAATCACCCACTTTATATTCTTTATTCAAGTGGAACTACCGGAGTACCAAAATGTATTGTTCATAGTTCTGGCGGAGCGCTAATACAACACAAAAAAGAACATGTACTTCATTGTGATATTAATGAAAAAAATAGAGTTTTTTATTTTACTACTTGTGGTTGGATGATGTGGAATTGGTTAGTTTCTGCTTTGGCATCAAAAGCAACAATAATTTTATATGATGGGTCGCCTTTTATTCCCGACAATAAACATCTTTTTGAAATAGCAGAAGAAGAAGGAATTAATTTTTTTGGTACTGGCGCAAAATTTTTAGATACTTTAAAAAATAATAAAATTAAAATTAAGGAAAGTTTTAAATTAAATAGTTTAAATACATTAGCTTCAACGGGATCTCCTTTAGTTAATGAATCATTTGAATACGTTTATGAAAACATAAAATCAAATATTCATCTAGAATCTATAAGTGGTGGCACTGATTTAGTTTCGTGTTTTGTTACCGGCAATCCATTAATGGATGTCTATAGTGGAGAAATTCAATGTAAAGCTCTTGGAATGGATGTTGATGTATTTGATGAAAAAGGAAATTCAATCGAAAATCAAAAGGGGGAACTAGTATGTAAGTCATCTTTTCCATCAATGCCATTATATTTTTGGAACGATCCTGATAATAAAAAATATTTAAATTCTTATTTTAGTAAATATGAAAACATTTGGTATCATGGAGATTATATTGAAAAAACTATAAATGGTGGTTATGTAATTTATGGCCGATCAGATGCAACTCTAAATTCTGGAGGAGTAAGAATAGGTACTGCAGAAATTTATAGAGTAATTGAAAATATTAGAGAAGTTCAGGAAGCAGTTGCAGTGGAATATAAATTAAAAAATGATACACAAATTATATTATTTGTTGTCTTAAATAATAATTATGAATTTAATGAAAATTTAAGATCTAAAATAATAGATGAAATAAAAATTAATCTTTCTTTCAAGCATATACCCTCGCAAATATATGCTGTTAGTGAAATACCTAGAACTAGAAGTGGTAAAATAGTTGAAATTTTAATTAAAAAATTAATTAATGGTGAAAGTATTGAAAATGAAGAATCATTAGCAAATCCAGAATGTTTAAAAGAATTCGAATTAGTATTTAAAAACTTAAAGAATAATTATGCCAAATAGAGTTATAGTCAGTAAACTAGGTGGTCCAGAAGTTTTAAAATACGTAAACTATGACTTACCTAAAAATGTTGAAGAAAATATGGTCAGAATTAACCAAACTTCAATTGGTATTAACTATATAGATACGTATCATAGAACAGGAATATACCCGTTACCTGTAGAAATCCCTTTTTGTTTAGGAGTAGAAGCAGCAGGAGATGTAATAGAAATTGGAGATAATGTATCGAACTTGAAAGTTGGTGATAGAGTAGCGTACTCATTTAGCCCTCCAATTGGTGCTTATTGCGAAGTTAGAGATTTTGATGCTCAAAGAGTTATAAAATTACCAGAATATATCTCAAATGATGAAGCTGCTTCAATATTATTGCAGGGAATGACCGTCGAATACCTTTTTGAAAGGTTGTATAAATTACAAAAAGATGAAGTTTTTTTATTTCATGCAGCTGCTGGAGGTGTAGGATTAATTGCTAGTCAATGGGCAAAATCTATAGGAGCTAAGATGATAGGTACTGTTAGTACTGATGAAAAAGCATCATTAGCAAAAGAAAACGGATGTGAATTCACTATTAATTATAAACAAGAGGATGTTCATAGTAATGTTTTAAAATTAACAAACAATGAGGGAGTTAATGTTGTTTATGATGGAGTAGGTAAAGATACGTTTGATATATCTTTAAAATGCTTAAAATTTAGAGGACTAATGGTATCTTTCGGACAATCTTCCGGAATGGTAAATGATGTAAATCTCCATAGTACATTTAATCCTAAAAGTTTATATTATACTAGACCAACATTAATGCATTATATTCGTAATTCAGCAGAGCTAACAGAATGTAGTAACAAATTGTTTTCAAAAATTAAAAATAAAGAAATTAAGCCTAATATTTTCAAAAAATTTAAATTATCCGAAGCAAGTGAAGCTCATGAGTTAATACAGTCGAGGAATTCTGTAGGGTCAATAATTCTATGCCCCTAGATTAGTGGCATCCCCTAGGAGAGTCGAACTCCTCTTTTCAGGATGAAAACCTGATGTCCTAACCGATAGACGAAGGGGACACGTGTTTGGTATATAGTAGATATTTTGATTTTTTTCAAATTATTTAATTGATTACTTTCAGATCATGGATCAGTATTTGAGGCATCTGATTACTTGAGAAGTTATCTTTTTTAATAGAACACAAAATATGAAATTTAAATTTATTAAACTTCAGAAGATAATCACCAATAAGGGTATTCATACTGTTAAATGATATACCTTTTAAATTTTCACCTAAATCATTTTTAAAAAAAATTAAAATATGTTTATTTTTTATATTTTTAACCTGATCAATTACTATATCTTTGATTAAAAATTGAGGTTCTTCATTACCTTTGCCGTAAGGTTCTAATAATTCTAAATTATCTAAAAAATCTTTGTTTATTTGATTTACAGAAATTTCACTATCATAAAATATTTTTTTTTCAAAAAAATTATCATGATATGAATCAAATTTTTTAACTAAAAATTCATCTATTTTATCTAATTTTTTTTTAATTATTTTTAAACCTACTGCCATTTTATGACCACCACCATCTTCTATTAAATCATTAGCCTTAAGTTCAAGAACAATACTACCAATATCAATTTGATCTATAGATCTCCCTGAGCCAGATCCAATATTATTAATAAAAGAAAATACAAATGTTGGCTTGTTATAAAGAGCTACTATTTTACTGGCAACAATACCTAGAACACCTTGGTGCCAATTCTCTTTATAAACAATAATAAATTTTTTATTTTCTTGATGTTTTATTTGCTCAATTGCTTCATTGAATATATTTTGCTCAATTAATTTTCTTTTTTCATTAATTAAAAATAGTTTTCTAGAAATAGTTTCTATTTCAGTATCATCATTTGATATCAGAAGTCTAGAAGATAAAGAAGAGTCATCAATTCTGCTCGCAGCATTAATTTGTGGCCCTAAGACAAAACCAATATCTTTAGCTAAAGGTTCATGATTAATATTAGAGTTATCTAATATTTTAGTTATTGATTTATTTTTTCGACTTCTAATGAGCTCCAAACCTTTACTTACAATTGATCTATTGTAATTGTTAATATTAACAATATCGCAAATTGTTCCAACCGCAACTAAGTCTAAATATGACATCAAATTTGGTTCTTTTATATTTGGAAATAATTTTAATTCTCTAATTTGCTTTCTTAAACCCATTAAAAAAAGAAATGTTACTGCTACTGCAGCAAAGTCTTTATAATCATTGTTTTCATCAAATCTATTTGGATTAATTACTGAGTGAACTTTTGGCAGTTTAAATTCACTTAAATGATGATCTATAACTATAACTTCAATATCATCGTAATTTGGCAAATCAATAGAGTTAAATGCTGATGTGCCACAATCCAGTGTAAACAATAGTGTAATTTTTTCATTAAGCATTTCATTCATAAGCCTAACATTTGGACCATAACCCTCCGATAACCTATGTGGAATTTTACAAACAATATTTTTGGTAAAATGATTTAAAAATTTATATAAAATTGAAGCAGAAGTAGATCCATCAACATCATAATCAGCGATTATTCCGATCTTTTCTTTATTTTTTAAAGCCTCAATACATCTTTCAATTCCTTTTTTCATATCTTTAAGTTCAAAAGGATTCGGAAGATTATTTAAAAGATTGGGATTTATATAGTTATCATAATTATCTTCAAAGACACCTCTAGAAATTAGAAGTTTTGAAAAAATTTCAGAAATTGATTTTTTTTGTGAAAGAGCTTGAATATGCTTAAAGTCTATTTGCTTTTCTTCCCAAAATTTATCGGTTAGTGATTTTTCAATATTCACATTAATTAATTATCATGAATAGCAAGAACAGTAATTTTTTCTTTTACAAATTCTAAACCTTCAATTTTATTAATTACATTACTTAATTTTTCTTTCTGAATATTATGAGTAGTTATTATAATAGGTATAGGTTTATCTGCTTCATAACTCTCGGGAAGTTGAAGAATTTTTTTAACAGATATATCAAAATCACTAAAATAATTAGTAATTGATGAAAGAACGCCAGGTTTGTCTTCTGTCATTATTCTTAGGTAATAACTATTAATTATATTTTCTACTGAATATTTTTCAAAACTTTGTAACTTATCAATTTTAAAACCCAAATTATCAAATTTTTCATTCTGAGATATATCATATAAATCAGACAAGACAGAACTGGCAGTTGGCTTCCCCCCTGCTCCTTCACCCTCTAAAAATAAATTTTCTAGATGTATAGTTTCAATATTAATCGCATTAAGAGCATTATCAACACTTGCTAAGGGATTATCCATTGAAACTAATTTTGGTGAAGTAAAGTTTGAAATTTTTCCTTCAATTATGGAGGCTTCAGATATTAACTTTATCTTATATCCTAATTTTTTAGCAAAATTTATATCTTCAATTTTAATATTTGATATTCCTTCAATATAATTATTATTAAAATTTAAATTTGATTTAAAACATAGAGTTGATAAAATTGTTAACTTGTGCGCTGCATCATATCCACCAATGTCTAATTTTGATTCCTGATCTGAAGTAAATCCTTTATCTTTAGCAATTTTTAGAACTGCATCAAAAGACAAATTATCTTGTTGCATTTTAGTTAAAATATAATTTGTAGTTCCATTTAAAATTCCAGAAACTTTATTAATTCTATCTAAACTAATAGAATTTTTTAATGTTTTTATAATTGGAATACCTCCTGCAACAGCAGCTTCATATGATAAAGCTAGTGAATTTGTATTGGCTAATT
>CACNCW010000011.1 GCA_902619055.1 uncultured Alphaproteobacteria bacterium | reverse complement strand
TTTTTAAATACTATTCATTTACTTGATTATGCGATTACTGTTTTCTTTGTTATTGAAATACTTATTCGTTTTATTGGTGAAAAAGAAAAGAAAAATTTTCTCAAAGATGGTTGGAATGTATTTGATACAATCATTGTAGCAATTTCACTCATTCCAATTCCAAACAATTCTAGCTTCTTAGTCTTACGTCTTCTTCGTATATTTAGAGTATTACGTTTAATATCAGTGATTCCGGAATTAAAAAAAATTATAGAAGCTATTCTTGCCTCTATCAAAAGAGTTTTTTTTGTTAGTCTGCTTCTATTTATTATACTCTATATTTATGCAACAATGGGCTCTATTTTATTTGGAAAAGATGATCCAGAAAGATGGGCTGATTTAGGAATTTCTCTAATCACCCTATTTCAAGTCTTAACTTTATCTAGCTGGGAAAATGTTATGCTACCTATGCAAGCAATATATTGGTGGTCCTGGATTTATTTTTTTTCCTTCATCTCTATTTGCTCAATAACAATTTTGAATCTAGTTATAGCTATTTTGGTTGATGTTGTTAATCATCAACATGATAATGAGAAAAATAATAATTAGAGAATCGTTAATAAAATAGTAATTAAAAAATATGAAAGAAACATTATTTAAACCATTACATTGGATTATGTTAATTTTAATTTCACTTGATTTTATTGATACTACTTACCGTATAACTTATGGATATTTTTCAGGACAAGGTGTGCAACCACCTGTAGGAGATTTTAATGTTCAACTTTCCACTTTAGATTTTATCGTTAGTATAGTTTTTCAATTAGCAATCGCTTACACAATTTATATGTTGTACAGTATGAAAAGAAGTGGTGGTTATTATTTAGTGGGTTTAAATATTCTTTTTGTTATTTATGGGTTTGTTTTAGGTCCATTCAGTACAGTACCAGCTGGTGAAGTATTACCTCTAATTGCAGGCTTTATGGTTTTTTATATTATTCTAGTTATTGGGATACCTTACTTGTATTCTGATAAATATGAATAATATATTACAAATTATTTTCTAAGTAATATTGAATTGCATTTGCAGATTTAGAAATTATTGAAAATAGAATTTGCGTATCTTTATCTTCTTCCAAGTATAATTTTCTTGTACATTTTTGTTGATTGATAACTTGTTTATTATTTCTATTTGTCTTTGTTAAAATTACTAACCATTTATTTGATTTGAATAATCTTCCACATTTTTCAACAATAGTTTTATTTGTTTCCAATAGATATTGATCAAAAGGAGGATCAGCTATAAAAAACCCTACAGCTTCCGTTTCTCCATCTTTTAAAACAGCTGTTTTAAAATCTAGATTATCAAAATGATAAAGAATATTTGCTTTATCAGTATTCATATTTTTTAAATTTTGATTATCGTAATGCAATTCCCCTCTTATTCTCGCCGATTTAAATTCATATTCTTTGTTCTCATTAATAATTGGGTTTTGCGTAGCGATAAAATCTATTTCATTGTAAGGAAAGATTAAGAATGTATCCTCCTTTTTATATTTAGAGAGTAAAATTAATTCATTAAATTGTTTTATTTTCTCTTCCAGTTCTTTTTGTTTTTTTATTTTTAATCTTTTAGCGTTATCTTTTAATCTTTTTTGATTAAGGGCAACAAGTTGTTTTTCCTCTTCAATTTTTCTATTATGTCCATCATATCTTTCATTTGCTCTTATAACTGCATGTAAATTTAATGCATGATTGGCTCCAAAAGGATTTTGCTCTCTATATCCAAGTGTTTGACGATATGGCGCATCATCAAAATTTTCATAAATATCTTTTCTATAAGTTTGCACATATCTTATTGATTGTCTTATCATCGCTTCTTTCCAACCAGGTAAATAAATACCCAAACCATCAGTTTTTCTTTCCTTTTTTGGTTTTAAGAGTTCAGTCCAATCATGTTTTTTATTGCCAAAATTTAATTTGGAATATTTAATTATTTCTTCAGGCACCACATCATCCCAGATTGTGTAATGGAAATCAAAAGCATCTTTTATTTTAATTCCAGATGGAACAGTAATTTCATAAAAGTTAATACCTAAGCTATGAAAAATTTCGGCAAAAACGCTAAAATAAAATAAAAATTCCCTTGAATACGAAATAGCTAAACCTCCTCTGTAAGCATAAGGTACATAAACACCATCTTTATCAATGAAGGTCATTAGATATTTTAAATCAATAATACCTTTATCAAATAATTCTTGATTATTCGTTATTAGACCAATAAGTAATCTTGTTACAGTATGAGCATTAGATATAGTTCCGCAATCGTCTGCACCTCGGTATTTAGTTTTTCCTTGAAAAATAGGTTCTGCGTTTCCTGAGGCATAAATCTTAGCAGTACGTAAAACATCCTCTTCATCATACTCTTTTGCTATCTTACACCTCCCTCTTTTGGCTTGTAATTTAATATCCATTAAATCAACAGTTGCTCTAGAAACAAACCATTCATTGATAATCTTTATTTCTTTATCTGATAATCCTAAATGATCTTTTTCAATTGCATACATTTGTGCAAGCATGGATAATATTTTCCAGTAGCTATAATGATTATCTCCTTGCTGTAGCTTAAATGAGTCTGTTGAAGAGTAATAAAGAAGGTAATTTTTTAATAAAGTTGTATTTCGATCAGGTTTGTATTTTAAAGTATTACCAAAAAATTGTTTAAATTTTGCATACATAATGCAACTATCCCAATCAAGTTGGGTTCCCGTCTTAAAAGCTTCTCCACCAGTTTTATAGATGATCGAATCAAATTTTTTAAGATGATCAAAACATAACTGGTCACCATTGTTTGCTTGAAGTTCTCGAACAATCTTTGGACTAGTGATATCTTTATAATAATCTTGAATTACCTTGTCATAGTATTTAATGTCTTTAACAAGTGACCAATTTTTTGGAATTTTAATATTTTCAATTTCTTCAATTGAAAAATGTTGTACTAATTCATTTCTATCAATTAATTTTTCGTATGAAAATGCAGAGATATTAAAAAATATAATAAATATTAGTATTAGAAATTTCATATGTTTATGTTATTCATATTATATCTAGTTGAAATAAATTCATTAAATGTTGTTTTCACAAATATAATTTTTTTAAAATAGACTAATTATTTAATAAGAACTAATTAATTTTAAGAAATTATTAAATTTAATTGAAATGTAACAAATATGTATTTTTCGATAGAAGAACGATTTGACTCTATTGCGGTTCAAAATTTGAATTCTGACAAATACAAATAAAATTTGTTAATTATTTTTACAGAAGTATATTTTTGTATTTTTTCTTGAATTGATTTAGTTTTTCTCTTCCATTGAAATCTAATCTATAGGATGTAAATAAATCTTTTTTGGTGACCATATCAATTTTGGAAACACTAACAAATTTTAGATCTATATCTTCCACATCATCCATATTTCTAATAAGTAAAGCTAATTTCCATTCTAATTCTTTGCTCCGAAGGTTTTCAGGAATAACATCTTCTTCACCTGACTTTTTTGAACTTTGATTAAATAAATTAGATATATTATTTAAAATTTTCATATGTATAATAAAGGTTTTGTAATGAAAAATTCAAATAGATTAATTTTTATCAATAATAACTAATTAATTTTGATAACATTATAAGATTTAATTGAATTGTAACAAATATGTATTATGTAATTATTAGAACGATTTGACTCTATTGCGGTTCAAAAGCAGCTAAAAAGAGATACGTATAAATTTATCCTCCCATTAAGAAAAATGGTGAGGATATTTTTTTTAGGAGATAAATATGAATTTATGTGTTGTATCCAAAGGATCATTTACCAAAGAAGATTATATGGAATTATATAATTTTTTTAAAGATGATATTGCAAAATATACTGATGCGTTTGATATGGCTTTCGTGAAAGATGGCCACGTGATGATTATGTGTAATGTAACTGATGAAGAGAAATTTTACGCTTTATTTGATGATCCAAAATCAAAAGAATTTGATTCAAAATTTAATAGTACAGATACAGTGTATTCTTTGCAAAAGGTTGAATAGTTATAATCCACCATGAGAAGTTAAGAAGTCAGAAATTTTTTCAATTCCGTTATTATTTTTCATTTCACCAAAAATATACGGTAAACCATTTCTGGCTTCATTCACATCTTGTTTCATTTGCTCTAAATCAACGTTAACATATGGAGCAAGGTCAACTTTATTAATGACGAGTAAATCAGACTTCCTAATTGCTGGTGCTTTTTTTCTAGGTATGTCAGCACCTTGCGCTACATCAATCATATAAATTGTTAAATCAACTAACTCTGGACTAAAAGTTGCGGCTAAATTATCACCACCAGATTCAATAAGGATTAAGTCTAAATCTGGAAATTTTTTTTTCATTTCATCTACTGCAAGTAAATTTATGGAGCAATCTTCTCTTATAGCAGTATGTGGACATCCCCCAGTTTCTACACCTTTAATTCTTTCTATAGGTAGAACCTGTGCTTTCATTAAATATTCCGCATCTTCAGTTGTATAAATATCATTTGAAATAACTGCCATAGAAACTTTTTTAGATAAATGACGACATAATGCTTCTGTTAAACTAGTTTTACCAGTCCCTATTCCACCACCTATACCAACTTTTAAAGGTCCGTTTATATTATTCACGTTAAATAAATCCTTGAGTCTAAATTTTCATGCTTAATGGCATAAATATCACCAATAAAAAAAGTTGAACCTATATCTTTAAGAGTTATTTTATCTGATTGATTTAAAAAATCTTGAATTTGATTAATAAAAATAACATTAAGACTCTGTCCATCTTTTTGTGACATTGGGATATGTTTTACACATACATTTATTAAATTAGCAATGAATGATTGTAGATAAAACTTAATTAAATCATCAAACTTAATGTCAAAATGCAATCCAGCTTTTGCCAAACAATATATAAGTGATGTATTTTTGGGTAGAGATAATTCCCAACTATCTTTCATGATTTTACGAAAAGAATTTCCCATATCTATCATTTCTATTTGCCTTTCTTTCGAAGAAGCACTTCCTAAGATTAATTCATTAATTTCCTCACCTTTGTAAATAGACTTTATAAAAATATAATCATTTCTTAATGTCCCATAAAATAAAAGCGCATCTAAAAATTCTTTAACATCGTCTCTATTTTTAATTTTTTTATCATCAATCAGAGCTTCTAAACCATGAGAGTATGCGTAAGAACCAATAGGAAAAGAAGATGAAAACCATACTTGTAATATTTGATGAGGATCTTTAAATTTTTTCATTTTAATGTTTGTGGCTATGTGTTCTGCCCATACCATAAGCGCCACCTTCAGGTTTAAATTTTTCAAAAACTTTTTTTACATTTCCGTGTAATTTTAGAACCATATCAAGAATTACAGCATCATCTTGAATAAGAATTCTGTTTTCTTCAATTTGACATGGCAGATGTCTATTACCTATGTGCCATATGATTTGCTTTAAATTATCACCCGTTATCTCAATTAAATTTTCTTCTTTAGATAGGACTTTAATTAAATTACCATTGTCTAATTCAAAATAATTACTTTCTTCCAAACTTATGGTTTCATTTAGATTTACAAAAAAAACAATTCCTTCATCTGAAGACATTTTTTTTCTTCTAATAAAACGCTCTTCATAACTTAAATGAATATTATCTATTATCTTTAGATTTTTTTTGTTATTTTTAATAATATTAAAAGAATTTAACATAAATTATATTACCAGAAGAAACCATTTTTGATTCTATCTCTAGGATCAATATATATATTATTAAAGCCTGTTATATATGCAGATCCAGTAATTTCGGGGCTAATTTCTTTTTTATTATTTACTGCAACAATTCTTGTTTTAAAAGTTGTGTTTATTATACTTTTTTGGAAATAAAATGTATTTTCTTTTAGTTGGTTTTGCTTATAAAGAAGGGCTAACCTAGCACATGAACCTGTTCCACATGGTGATCTATCGAAACCTAATTCATCAGAAGTAACAAAATTTTTTCCTAATTTTTTATTTATATTTTCATAAAAAAGAGTTTGAGGTATTTTATTTGGAAGTTTTTCAATATTCTTGATTTTTTTTAATTTTGTATTCACAATCTGTCTAATTTCTTTTCCTAAAGTGATGAAAAAATTTAAATTTTTTTTTGAAATTTTAGTTTTTAATTTTTTAGAATCTATTAACATGTACCATAAACCACCATAAGCAAAAGACACTTCTATATTTCTATACTTTCTAATATTAATTTTCATTTTATAATCTAATGCAAAAGAGTTAGAATTAATAAATGTTATAGAATTTAAAATTTTTTTATTGAAATTAGGTTTTACCCTTACAATTCCTGCACAAGTTGAAACATTCAGATATTGTTTTTTATTATAAGAAATTTTTTTAGTTTCAATTAAACAAGTAATAGATCCAATTAAAGCATGTCCACACATATCTAGATACCCTAATCCACTCATCAAGATTAAACCAAAATCTATAGTCTTTGATTTTAATGGAATAAAAATCGATGAATGCATTGGGTAATGACCTCTTGGTTCACCGTTTAAAGTACTTCTAAAATTATCCAAATTTTTTGAAAAAAAATCAGTTTTTTGTTTAATGTTTTTTCCTTTTATATTTGGTAATCCTGATATCACTAATCTAGTAGGCTCACCGCACGTATGAGAATCAATACATTCAATCAATTTTTTCATAAATAAATTATTTTTGTAAAGAAATTTCGTTAAGCATTTTTGCAAATCCTTTATTTTGTTCTTTCCAAAAATATGCTCCTAATTCTTTAGATGCTAATTCAGGATTTCCCGTTGTTCCATTACTACTTATTTCATCTAAAGTACTATTAATCCAGTTAACATTATTTATTTTAGGTTTTTTTATTAAATTTTTTTTAACTAATTGAGGTCTTTCAGATAAATTCCATGATGTTTCTCTTGCACCGGCATGAACTTCCCCATCGTTTGATTTATTTTTAAAAAATTTATTTATTTTTAATGGGAAATTTTTTGGTAATGGTGGTTTGTAAATATTACCAACACCAATAGAATATATTTTTATTTTTTGTTTTTTATTTATCCATTTTGCAGTTAGTTTTCTTGTTGCAGTTATTATTGAAGCTTCATTTCCTCCGTTTCCATTAACAATAACAAATTTTTTAAAGCCATCATTTATTAATTGATCTAAAACTTCATAAATAATGCTTACAAATGTATCAAAGCTTAATGAAATTCTACCTGGCCAGGCCAAGTGAGAAAAAGATTGTCCATAGTGAATTCCTGGTAAATACATAACTTTAGTAGAATATTTTTTTACAGCTAACTCAACTCCTTCTTTAGAAGCTTTTAACGCTAACCAGTCATCTGTATCTATTGGAAGGTGTGGCCCGTGTTGCTCAATTGCTCCAATTGGCAAAACTAAAAGATATTTTAGCTTAGAAGCTTTTTTAACTTCGTTTGATGTTAAATGGCCATAAAAGGTTTTGTTAATCATTTAAATAATTAGGGCAATAAATTAAATCTATTGCCCTAATATAATTATTTTCTATACATTTCGTGATAACGAGGCATTTCATCAAAGTATTTAGCATAACCTCCAAGATCTGATCGTAAAGCAATCATTCTGTGTGGTTGAGTTATAACTATTGCCGGAACATCATCATCTAATGTTTTTTGAGCATCATGATACATAGGAAAACGAGCATCATCGTCTAAAACTGACCATGCACTTTCTATAGTACTATTAATTAATTCACTCTCATAATTAGGATAATTTGCAAAACCCCAAGGTGAAAAAATCATATCATAACTATATCCTGCATCATTAGTCCATGATAACATTTCATACATAAAAGCTGGCTGTTCTTTTTTTCTAAGCTTTTCCTGAAAAGCAGCTGGACTTTCTGGTTTTAAGTTTACATTTATTCCAATTTTTGAAAAAGAATCTTTTATAAAAATTGCTGAGTCAGCATGTGTAGAAGCTGATAAATTGTAAACTAAATCCATATCAAATCCATCTGGATAACCTGCTTCAGCCAATAATGATTTAGCTTTATCTAAATCATAATCATATGGCCAAATATCTTCCAATGCACCGATTGTACCTTTAGTTATTAAACTACTTGGTTCTTGACCTTGACCCATATAAACAGCATCAATAATATCAGATGATGGAGTTGCATAAGCCATTGCCTGTCTTACTTTTTTATTATCAAAAGGTGCAAGCTTATTATTTAAGCCCATACTCATGAAAGTCATAGAATCAAATGATAATACTGAAATATTATCTTCAGCCATTAGATCCATTAATTCTTTGGCTGGAAGCTCAGGAGCTAAATCAACATCACCAGATTTTAGTAATTGAACTTGTTGCGCCAAATCGGGTATCACTTTTACTAAAATTTTATCAAATTTTGCTTGCATATAATCTGGTGCACAATATCCATCATTCTTTACTAAAACAGTTTCGACTCCAGGAGTACTTCTTTCAATTCTATAAGCCCCAATTCCAAGATCATTATTTCTAATGAATTGTTCAGCCCAAGGATCATCATCTGAATGATTGGCAATCATTTCAGCTGAATCTGGAATCATCATTGTCATTTGAGACATACCGATGTGAGAGATTGGATTTGGAGCATCTATTGTAACTTTGAAAGTGTAATCATCAACAATTTCATAGCCTTCAACTCCAGTGTTTAAACCCCAAACAGTATTATTCCAAGGACGTAAAGCTTGCATTCTTTCAGTTCTGTATGCAAAATCAGCTGATGTTAATTCATTACCAGATTTAAACATACAACCTTTTCTAATATTTAAAGTGTATACAAGTTTATCTCCGCTCATTTCATGACTCCAAGACTCAATTAAACCAGGTCTAAAATCATAAGAAACGTATTCTAATCCATCAACTTCATCTTTTCCCCACTCCATTGCATTTCCATAGAGAGCCCATGCAACAGACCAAGCTCTAGGAGCTGCTAACTGCATTACATCGAGACTTTCAATCTCACCAGTAACAGCAACTACTAAAGTTTTAGGATCTTTTGCTATTGCACTAGTGCTAGAGAAGAAAAAAATAACTGATAGATATAAAAATAAGTTTTTAAACATATTCATAAATATCCCCCTAAAATAAAATCGAAATTATTTTCAATTTATTTATTATGGTATGATTAAAATGCATAAGTTAAAATAATACAATAATAAATTAACATGTCTAATATGCTTTTTTCTTATGCTTTTTTCTTATGCTTTTTTCTTATTTTATTAAGCTTTTTGATTGTTTAAGAATTTTAAATATTAGTCAAGTTTTCTGAAACCTAGATTTTCATGAAAATTATTGTTAGAAATCATAGTTTTTCCATCTAATATTACCGTTGGAGATCTAAGAATAACATCCATATGATATGGGCTTAAACCAACTTTTCCTTTAAATGCTGGGCTTTGACTCCCAAATCCAAAATCCACACTTCCTAGCAATCGTTCATCTTCAATCATATTTCCTGAAATTCCTGCTTTAGGATTTATTCCAATGGTAAAATGGCATAAATGGTAAATAATTTGATCATTTCTCGATTTAAGCCAATTATTCATAGCATTTGCTTCTAATCCGCCTTCAACATTAGTTATTACACCATTGTTAATAATAAAAGTATATGGATTTTTAACAATTCCTTGAACATTATCACTAGCATCAATAACAATTTTACCATTAATAGTTTCTTCTATAGGTGCTATACTTACTTGAACTCCAGGAAAATAATCCAATTCACCGTCTTCTGTTATCATTCCATCACCAATAATAGTTGGCCTATTTGTTAACTTAAATGAAATATTAGTACCGTTTTCTGAAACTACTTCACATTGATCTGTTGAGTCCCATAATTTTTTTGTTAATTCACCATTAAAAATCATGGAGTCTAAATCTACATCTAATACACCTTTGATTAAATAATCTTCAATGCCCCAAGGTTGAGTAGCTAAAATTCGACTTCCATTTTCTAATGCTTCTCTTGCAGCATTTGTATTAATGAAGTTTGTATGTAAACCGAGAATATATTTACTATTTTTTATAGCTGACTCGACTGCAGGTGAAAATGAAGCTTCCTCACCCCATTTTATTCTTTTATATATCATTAGTTGTGCATCTGTGTTCATCCTTAATGCTGATGCCAAACAAGCACTTGTTAATCCTTGATCAGTCTCTACATCTCCAAGTATTAAAACGTTTGATGTAGGTTCTGGATTTATAAATTTTTTAAAGACTATATCCGCAAATTCATCCCATTTATGTTGAGTCATATCATTTATATTATTTTAAATTTAAAAATTTTACAATTTAATATTATAAAATAATGTATTATTTATTAATTTATTTTTATATTATACAGCATTGATCAACCCAGTGATTTGATTTAACTTTAATCAATCCCATTGTAACATTTCCACCTTTACAATTGACACCAGGGTTGGGACATCTTGTTCTAAAAACACATCCTGAAGGTCTTTCTAATGGACTTGGAATTTCACCTTTTAATTTTATTCTATTTTTTATAAGATTTTCAGGTGTAGGAACAGATGACAATAATGCCTTTGTATAAGGATGCAAAGGATTATTAAATATAAAATCAATATTTCCATATTCAATAATTTTTCCTAAGTACATTACAGCAACCTTATCACATGTATTTTTTACTACACTTAAATCGTGAGTAATTAATAAATAAGTTAAATTATATTCATTCTGCAATTTTTTTAATAAATTTAAAATTTGCCCTCTAATCGAAACATCTAGTGAAGAAGTAGGTTCATCTAATATTAAAAATTTAGGTTTTGTAACTATAGCTCTGCCTATTCCAATTCTTTGTTTCTGACCACCACTAAACTCATGAGGGTATCTATATAGATATTCTTTTTTTAAACCTACTGATTCAATAACTTCTATAATCCTTTTTTCTCTTTGTTCTTTGTCTAAAATTGTATGAAGTTTTAATGGTTCATTTAATATTGAATATATTTTCATTCTTGGGTTTAAAGACTCTCCTGGATCTTGAAATACTATTTGAAAATCAGATCTCGATTTTCTTAAATTTATTTTATTTAATTTTAAAATATTTATATCATTGATATAAACAGAACCATTTGAAGGTTTTATAAGGTTAGCAACACATCTAGCCAAAGTACTTTTGCCACACCCACTTTCTCCAACAAGTCCTAAAGTTTCTCCTTTATCAATATTTAGTGAGATTTCAGAAACTGCATAAATCTTTTTATTATTACCTATTAAATTATTACCTTGAACAAAAGTTTTAGATAAATTTTCTATTCTAATCATTTAGATTTTAAGAATTGAGTTTAATAGACTTTTTGTATATTTAACTTTTGGATTATTAAAAACTTCACTAATAGTTCCATTCTCAACAATTTTGCCTTGATACATAACAGCAACTTTATCACATATTTGATAAACTAATCCTAAATCATGTGTGATAAACAAACATGACATTCCTCTAGATTTTACTAGAGATAAAATTAAATCTACTACTTCAGCCTGGACTGTTACATCAAGAGCTGTAGTTGGTTCATCTGCTATAAGTAAAGTTGGTTCACACAAGAGAGCCATTGCAATCATCACTCTTTGACACATTCCTCCACTTAATTCATGAGGATATGACATTATTCTGTTTTCAGGATCAGGTATATTAACTAATTTTAACATTTCTATAGATTTATCAAAGGCTTCTTTTTTTGAGCCTTTCATATGTGTTTGATAAATATTTATTAATTGATCTGAAATTCTAAAAACAGGATTCAACGATTCTCTTGGATTTTGAAAAATCATAGAAATTTCTTTACCTCTTATATTTTTCATCTCAGTATCAGCATAATTTAGAATATTTTCATTTTTATACTCTATTTGTCCGGATGATACTTTAATTGGAGGATTATTTAACTTTAATATTGACAATGCAGTTAATGATTTTCCACTACCACTTTCTCCAACTAATCCTAGAATCTCACCTTTGTTTATTTTAATTGAAACTTTATCAACTGGTTTTAAATTATCATTATTGTTTTCAATAATAATTTCTAGATTTTTAATATGTAACATTATATTTGAACTTTTCTTTTTGGATCTAAAATTTCTTGAAGAGTATCAGCTATTAAATTCAAACTTAGAACTACAATTGTAATAACTAAACCTGGAAAAAAAGCAATCCACCACTCTCCAGATAAAGCGTATCTCGTGCCTGAGCTTACCATAGCACCCCATTCAGGTTCAGGAAGTGGGATTCCAACACCTAAAAAACTTAATCCAGCAGCTGTTAAAATTGCCCAAGCACTATTTAAACATGCTAATACCAATACTGGACCAAGGGTATTAGGCAATATATGAATTATTGTAATTCTAATGAAACTATTTCCAACAGATTCAGCAGCTTCAATATACTGCATTTCCTTAATTGATAAAACCTGAGCTCTGACTAATCTTAAATAGCTAGGGAAATTTACAAAAGCTACAACAAAAATAACATTTTTTAATCCTGGTCCAATAGCAGCGGCAACAATTAATGCTAAAATAAACATTGGAAAAGCATTTATTCCATCAACTAACCTCATAATAATTTCATCCAATTTTTTTGGCGCATATCCTATTATAGCTCCTAATGGAACGCCTATAATTATTGCTAGGGATACTGAAGAAATTGCAATAAACAAATCAGTTCTTGAGCTATAAATAATTCTTGAAAATATATCCATGCCAAGATGATCAGTACCCATTAAATGTTTAAGACTAGGTGGACTTAATCTATCTTTTACAATCATTTCAATAGGCCCATACGGAGCGATTAATGGTGCAAATATTCCAATTAATAAAAAAAATAAAAGTATAAAAAGACCAATTGAAGGTAAAGGCCTATTATAAATAAAAGATAAAACTTTTTTTAAAAAAATTGGCATTAAAATTTAACTCTAGGATCAAAAATTACATACAAAAGATCTATTATTACATAAATAATTACAGAGGTTGCTGCTAAAACCAAAGCAACACCTTGAACTCCATTATAATCTTTTACAAAAATACAATCCATTGCATACAAACCTAATCCAGGCCAAGCAAAAACATATTCAACTACTACTACACCACCTAGTAACCATAACATTCCATTACCAATATAAGTTATGGTAGGTATCATTGCATTTTTTAATGCATATTTAAAATAAATATTTTTTTTACTAACACCATAAGCATAGGAAGTTCTAATATAGTCTGAATTAAGAGCTTCAATCATCGACGATCTTACTATACCTGCAATTCCTGCAATTTGACCAAGGGCTAGGGTTATTGAAGGAAGAATTAAATAACTTAAGGAAGATTTAAAAGCATTAAAATCTCCGTCTAGTAAACTATCAACTAAATACAAACCTGTAACATTTGTAGGAGGTGAAAAAGAGAACCCTATTCTCCCGATTGGTGCAGGTAAAAGCTGCAAATTAAATGCAAGAATATAAGATAGTACAAGACCCAACCAGAAAGAAGGGATAGATAAACCTATAAAACCAAAAACCCTAGTTAAATGATCCCAAAAACTATTCAAATAAACAGAAGAAAAAACACCTAATGGAATTCCAATTATCACAGCTAAAAATAAAGAAATTAATGCCAATTCTAAAGTAGCCGGAAATCTTGCCATTAAATCAACTAAAACAGGATTACCCGTATGCCATGCATCACCAAAATCTCCTTTAGAAAGATCATTAAGATACATTAAGTATTGAGTAATTATAGGCTTATCTAAACCCATTTTTTCGGTTAATTTATCAATTGCTTCCTGACTGGCTTGCTGGTTTCCAAGTATTAAATAAACTGGATTTCCTGGCAGAACCCTTGATACAGAAAAAACAACTAATGTTACTACTAATATAACAGGTATAATCCAAATTATACGTCTAATTATATAATTACGCATTTTAAATTTTATTATTTATTTATTCTTCTCATTTTTTTAGTTTGATAATAATTAATTTGTTTTGTTTTTGGGTTAATAGAAACACCATAATCTTTTATTGCAGATTCAATACTTATATATTCATTTATTACATCTTCTCTTACACTTTCTGGACTTCTTTTTAGTGGATTACCCCATCCACCTCCTCCACCTGTATTAATACTTACAGTTGTATCGCTATCAATTAATAATCTCATTTTTTTCATATATTTTTTTTTATTATTTTTTTTATCTATTGTATTCATCTCACAGTGTTTTCCATCACCTCCTCCATATAATCCCCATGGAGGACAAAGTTCACGATCCATCATACTTGTTACATGAGCATAATTTTTTAAAATTTTATAATCTCTAATTATTCCAAGACCACCTCTAAATTTACCTTTTCCTCCAGAGTCTTTTCGCAATTCATGTCTTGTTATTAGTAATGGAAATCTTGACTCAATTACCTCAGCAGGTATATTTTTTGTATCACCATCACAATGAAAAATAAGAGCATTTTCACCATCTGCATATTTACTTGCCCCCCATCCTCCAACTTCTGGCTCTTGATGAATAAACATTTCATCCGTTTCAGGGTCATTACCAACTATAGTAACTCCAGATAGATTACCATAATGACCAGCAATTACTTTATTTGGTAAAGCTTTTGATAACGCTTTTATAATACCATCCACTAAAATTATAAGAACAGATCCATACATATACATAGGGCTAGGATATTCAGCATTATACATTGATCCTTTAGGTGCAATTAATTTTAAAGGATGAAAATCTCCCTCTGTGACTGGAACATCTGGAGCAGTTAAACATTTGAATGCTATTCTACAAGCTGCTAATGCTGATGGGTAACAACAATTTAATGGCCCTTTATTAGCATTACTAGATCCAGTTAAATCAATCGTCATTTTAGAATTGTTAATAGTAACTTTTATATTAGCAATAACTGGATTGTTCGTAACAACATCATTATCAAGTAAAACTTTTGATTTGTATATTCCATTTGGTATTAATTTAACAGCTTCTGAAGCTCTTCTAGATCCTTGCAATATCATTGTCTCTATTGCTAATTTTGAAAGTTTATGTCCATGTTTTTTAAATATCTCCTGTAATCTTTTTTCACCAGTTCTTGATGAAGCTATTTGAGCTCTTAAATCACCCATCATATTTTTTTGATATCGAACATTATTTTCAATAATTCTCCAAATACTTTCATTTAATTTACCCTGATCATAAAGCTTAACAGATCTTAACCATAGACCCTCTTGAACTACATCGGTTGTATCAATACTACCTCCAGGATCCTTACTTCCTATATCAAGCCAATGTGCTCTAGAACTACAATAACCGATAATTATATTATTTTCAAAAATCGGCACAACAGTTGTAACGTCATTCACATGAGTACCAGTTTTATAAGGATCATTTATTAAATACAAATCACCAGGTTTAAAATTTTTTTCACCAATATCTTCTGCAACAGTTTTTACAGCAGCAGATAAATTTCCTAAAAAAATTGGTAAACCATCCGCTTGTGCTATCATTCTAAAATTCTTATCAAAAATGCCACAACTAAAATCTAATATTTCATAAATAACAGGATTATATGCAGTTCTCATTAAATTAGTTTTCATCTCCTCTGCTGCTGAAATGAAACCGTGTCTTAAAACTTCTAATTTTATGGGATCTATTTTATTCATTATTATTTATTTTTATCAATTGAGATTATTATTTGTCCATATTTACTTACTTTACATAAACAATTATTAGGAACTATTGTTGTTGAACCATAATCTACAATCATTGTTGGTCCCTTTATTTGATTTCCAGCAAGTAATTTACTTCTATCCCAAACTTCACAATTAACAAACTTATTTTCTAAATACATTTTAGTTTTCATTATTATGGCATTTTTTTTAGGTTTAATTTTACCCTTTTTTATTTTAGGAATAGAAATTTTACTTAAATTTCCAATTGCTACAATTCTTAAATTAATTATTTCTATTCTTTCTTGAGTTGATGAATGACTATAATTTTGTTCATAAGTTTTATGAAATTTATTAATAAAATCATTTATATTTTTTGTTGTAAATTTATAATCTTTTAAAGAAATATTAATTGTAAATTCTTGACCTTTATATCTAGCATCGACTGAATATTCAAAAGATAACTTATTAATTTTAGCTTTTTCTTTTTTTATTAAATTTTCAGCTTCAATTTTCATAGAGTAAAAAATTTTTTCAATTGCATTATAACTTTCATTAACTGATATAGTTCTTACTAAATCATGTCTAACTTGCCCTAGTAAAATTCCAAGAGCAGAAAATTGACCTGGTGCTATAGGTATAACTACCTTAGGAATTCCTAATTGTTTTGCTATCCAGCAAGCATGCATTGGTCCTGCACCACCATATGCACATAGAGTAAATTCCGATGGATCTAGACCCTTTTCAATAGTAATAGATCTTACTGCATTTGACATTTTAAGATTACAAATTTCTATGATACCTGCTGCAGCTTTAAAGTTATTCAGTTTTAAAGGTTTAGCAATTTTTTCTTGGATAATTTTTTTTGCTAATTTTGTATTTAATTTTAAATTAGACGGAAGATATTGAGAAGGAGCAACTCTTCCCAAAATACAGTTTGCATCAGTAACTGTTGGATTAGTACCACCTTTAGAATAACATACAGGACCCGGTGAGGCTCCTGCACTTAATGGTCCAACATTAAAAGAACCAACTGAGTCTAAGAAAGCTATAGATCCACCACCTGCACCAATAGAATGTACATCAAGAGTTGGAACCATAACAGGATATCCCTCCAAGATTGAATCAGCAGTTAATTTGGGTTTGTTATCTATAATTGCACATACATCAGTGCTTGTTCCACCCATATCAAATGCAATTAAATTTTTAATATTTTCTAATTTACCAAAATAAGATGTTGAAATAACACCTCCTGAAGGACCAGACATTAGAGATAAAACTGGTTTTAATTTTGCAGTTTGGGCAGATAATAAACCTCCTGCAGATTGATTAATAAAAAATGATTTATTATATTTTTTTCTTTTGAATCCTAAATTTAATTCCTCAATATAGTTTCTTACAGCGTCTTGAATGTAAGCGTTTATAGCAGTTGTGCTAGTTCTTTCAAATTCCCTAAATTCTCTAACTAATTTACTAGACAGAGATACTTTTATATCAGGGTCTATTTCTTTAATTATTTTTTCTGCTAGTAATTCATTTTTAGGATTTATATATGAATGTATAAAGCAAACAGCAATATTACTAATTTTATTTTTTTTAAATATTTTAATCGCTTTTTTAATATCATTTTTATTTAGATCCTCAATTATCTTTCCAAATGCATTAGTTCTTTCATGTACTTCTAGTCTAAATTGTCTTTTGATAAGAGGTTCAGATGGTTTATAAAATAAATTATATGCATCTGGTCTTGCCCCTCTTCCTATTTCGTAACTATCTTTAAAACCTTTTGTTGTTAATAATCCTATTTTGGAACCTGCTTTTTGAAGTAATGTATTTAGACCAATAGTTGTGCCATGAGCAATAATTTGAGTTTCACCTAATTTAATATTATGACTATTTATCCCATTTTTAATGCCAGTCCAAAAATTATCAGGAGTTGTTGATGTTTTAGCTACAGATAATTTTTTTTGATTTTGGTCAAAAATTACAAAATCTGTAAAAGTACCGCCAATGTCTATTCCTATTTTATTTACCATTAGGTAATACTAATTAAAATAAAAAACAGTTTTTTGATACTATTAAATAATATTTATTTACATTAAATATTGGAAAATATTAATATTAAATTAATCTAAATTAATATTTGAAAATATATGTTAGAAAAAAATTACAAAATTAGCTTTGATATAGGGGGTACTTTTACTGATATAATTCTTATAAATAATAAGGAAAATAAATTTTATCTTCATAAATGTTTAACAACACCCAACGATCCTTCAATAGGAGCAATAAAAGGAATAAAAGAAATATTACAAAAAAATAATGTTGGTTTTAAACAGCTTTCACAAGCTATTCATGGAACTACATTAATCACAAATGCGCTAATTGAAAGAAAAGGTAGTAAAATAGGTTTACTAACAACAAAAGGTTTTAAAGACAATCTAGAAATGGGCACAGAACAAAGATACGATATTCATGACTTATTTTTAGAATTTCCAAAACCACTTGTTGAAAGATCATTGATCAAAGAAATAGATGAGAGAATTACTAGTAAAGGACAGATTGTAAATAAGATAAATGAAAATGAAATTTTACTTAATGTTAGAAAATTAGTTAAAAAAAATATTGAATCTTTATCTATTTGTTTTCTTCATTCTTATAAAAATCCAGTTCATGAATTGATAGCTAAAAAAATAATTAATAAAAATTTCCCAAACCTTTTTGTTTCAATTTCAAGTGAAGTTCATCCACAAATAAAAGAATATGAAAGAACTAGTACAACAACAGCTAATGCATATGTTCAACCTCTAATCACTAATTATATTTCAAAAATTTCATTTGTTTTGAAAAGCTTAGGTTTTGATGGAGATTTTAGATTAATACAATCTACAGGAGGAATGGCTAGCAAGCAAACATGTTTAGATCTTCCTATAAGATTTCTTGAATCCGGTCCAGCTGGTGGAGCAAGAAATACCTCTTATATTGGAAAAAAAATAGGAAAAAAAAATTTAATCTCTTTTGATATGGGAGGAACAACTGCAAAAACCTGTTTAATAAAAAACAATGAACCAGAAATTGCACAATTTCTAGAAGTTGGAAGAATTCATCGTTTTAAAAAAGGAAGTGGCTTTCCCGTTCATTCTCCTGTTATTGATTTAATAGAAATTGGCGCAGGTGGAGGTTCAATAGCCAGGGTTGATAAATTAGGTTTATTAAAAATTGGTCCTGAAAGTGCTGGTGCCAATCCTGGACCTGCCTGTTATAATTTAGGTGGATTAAAACCTACAGTCACTGATGCTTTATTAGTATTAGGATTTTTAGATAAGGATTATTTTTTAGGAGGAAAATTAAAACTTAACCTTAATGCAGCAAAAAAATCACTTTTGTCTATTTCAAATAAAATTAATTTATCTATTATTGATACTGCTTGGGGTATTTACGAATTAGTATGTGAGAATATGGCAAATTCAATAAATATTCACACAGTGGAAAGAAATAGTGATCCAAGAATGTATTCTCTATCAGCAATGGGAGGTGCTGGCCCCCTGCATGCTTCTTATATTGCTAAAAAATTAGGAATTAAAGAAATTATTATTCCTCCGTCTTCAGGAGCTGCTTCTGCTTTTGGTTTTTTTACTGCTCCAACAAGTTTTGAGATTAGTCAATCTTCTTTGACAATGATTGATAAATTAAATTTGTTTAAACTGAAAGTTCTTTTAAAAAAACTAGAAAATAAATGCACAAAAAAAATAAGAGAGGTAAATAAAAATATTGAAAATAAAAAAATAAATTTATCTGCAGACATGAGATATTCAGGTCAAATACATGAAATAAGTGTTAATTTCACAGAAAGGGATCTTAAAAATAAATCGTTTAAGAAAATTTTAGAAAAAAATTTTAAAATAAAATACAAAAAACTTTATAATCAAGAAAACATAAACTCTAAAATTGAAATATTAAATTGGCGAATTAATTGTACATTAAAAAATTCTAGTCTATCTGTTTCTAATAGTGAATACAAAGTAAAAAAAAATGCTTTTAAAAATTTAAGAAAGGTTTTTTTTAAACAAGTCAATAACCATATTTTAGTTCCAGTTTATGATAGGTATAGTCTAGATTTAAATAGTGTTCTTGAAGGCCCAATAATTGTAGAAGAAAAAGAATCAACCACAATAGTTCCTCCAGATTTTAATTTACGCGTTGATAATAAATATAATCTAAGAATAATTCAGAAAAAAACTTCTAAAGGTAATTATTTATTAAACAAAACACAAACTTTAAATAATACTATTAAGAAAATTGAAAATGACCCAATCGGTTTAGAGATAATGTGGAATAGATTAATTAATATTACAGAAGAATGCTGGCAAACTGTAATTAAAACTGCATATTCTTTAGTAATAGGAGAGGCTCAAGATTTTGGATGTGAAATATTAGATTCAAAAGGAAATCAAATTGCACATTCTCCGAGAGCAATGCCTGTTTTCAATTTAACTTTACCTCTGGCTATAAAAGAAATAATAAATAATTTTTCTTCAAATGATATAAGTATAAATAAAGGCGATATATTAATCACTAACGACCCCTGGCTTTGTGCTGGTCATGCTTATGATATAGCTGTGGCTTGTCCAGTTTTTATCAAAAATTCTTTAATAGCATTTGTTGGTGCTGTTGGGCATGTAAGTGATATTGGTGGTACATTAAATCATTTAAAAGCTCAAGAAATGTATGAAGAAGGATTAATAATTCCACCTTCAAAATTATATATTTCAGGGAAGCCTAATAATGATATTTTTAAAATTATTAAAGCTAATGTAAGAAATTCTGATCAAGTAGTTGGCGATTTACAGGCACTAGTTTCATCTTGTTTAAAAGGTTCACAAAGAATTATTGAATTTGTTAATGAATATCAATTAAATAATTTAGATGCACTATCACATATAGTGCAAAAACGTTCCGAAATAGCAATGAAAAAAGCTATAAAGGAATTACCAGATGGAACTTATAAAAACACAATTATAGGAGATGGTGATAATACAAAATTACACTATCCTATTATGATAAAAGTTAAAAATTCAAAAATAGCTGTAGATTTTAAAGGATCACCTACACAAACAGTTCAGGGTGGTAATAATTGTACCTTATCATATACATCAGCTCATGCTGCATATGCACTGAAATGTATTTTAACACCAGAGATACCAAGTAATGTCGGATGTTATAAACCAATGAGTTTTTCAGCACCAATTGGGAGTATTTTTAATTCTGAAAAACCTATGGCTGTAAATTCTAGGACCCGAACTGGATGGAATATTGCGCCAAATATTTTTTTAGCATTATCTAAAGCTGCACCAAAGAAAGTTGTTGGTTTTAGCGGTTTACCTTCCATGATTGAAGTATATGGAGTAGATAAAAATAATAATAGGTTCCATGATCAATTATTCCAAGGAGGTGGACAAGGAGCATCCTATAAAAAAGATGGTAAATCTGGATATTTATATCCAACTAGTGCCGCTAATACTTCAATTGAAATGTTTGAGGCTAGAGCACCAATTTTAGTTCTTTGTAAAGAATTAGTATTAAATAGTGGAGGACCTGGAGCAAAAAGGGGTGGTCTTGGGCAAATTTTAAAAGTAAGAAAACTTTATAATGACGGTCAAATTTATAAAGCTGGAATATATCCAAATGGTGTTATGAGTAGTGTTAAAGGATTATTTGGTGGAAAATCTAGCTTAGTTGCAGGAGCTTGGTTAATCAAAAACAATAGTAAAAAAATAAATTTAGGAGTTGGAGGTATAGTTAACTTATATACTACTCAAGATATTCTTATCCTAAGGATTGCTGGAGGATCTGGTTACGGTAGTCCATTTAAAAGAAAAAGAGAGGAAGTTTTTAATGATTTAGAAGAAGGATATATCTCAAAGAAATTTGCTAAATTAATTTATGGTTTAGAATAGAATTAAAGATTAGTAGTTTGACCTCTTTTAATAAATTTTCCTTTGAGATTATCTGAAACCCATTCATCATTGTTAACAATTAAATTTCCTCTTAAAAAAACAGATTTAATTTTCCCATTAATTTCAAAATCTTCATATAGTGAATAATCAATATTACTATGATGAGTTTTTGAGCTTATTTTAAATTTTTGATTAGGATCAAATAATACAATATCAGCATCTGATCCTACTTCTATAGATCCTTTTTGAGGATACATTCCATATATTTTTGCAGGTGTTGTAGAAATTAAATCGACAAATTTATTTAATGAGATTTTATTATTATTAACAGCTTCATACATAAGTAATAATCTACTTTCTATACCTGGAACGCCATTTGGAATTTTAGAAAAATCATTTTTTCCAAGTGGTTTTTGATTAAATTTATTTAAATTACCCTCTTTCATCATAAATGGACAATGATCGGTGGAAACAATTTGTAGAATATTATCTTTTAATGCATTCCATAACTGTATTTGATCTTTTTTTGATCTTATTGGTGGACTGCATACATACTTTGCAACATCAAAATCATCAGATTCATATACACTATCATCCAAATACAAATAATGGGGACACGTTTCAGCAGTCACTTTATTATTATTTTCTCTAGTTTTTATGATTGATTGTAAAGCTTCATCACAAGAAACATGAAAAATATTTAAGCTTGAATCTACAAGTTCACTAATTTTAATCACTCTATTTGTAGCCTCCCCCTCCATTAATGAAGATCTTGCAATTGCATGGTATTTAGGTTGTGTTTTACCTTGCAAAATTAATTCTTGGACTACTTTGTCAATTATTGGCCCATTTTCTGCATGAATACAAACTAAACCACCTCTTGGTCCCGTATCTTTTAATGTATTGTAAATTGATAAATCATCAGCCATGATAGCAGGGTAAGCCATAAACATTTTAAAACTACTTATTCCTAATTCATTAATTGACTGTTTAATTTCATGTGAAGTATTTTTATCATATTTTGTTAAAACAAGATGAAAGCTATAATCAACTGCAGCTTTTCTATTTGCAATATTTATTGAATTTTCAATAGCTTGTTCTGCATTCATATTATTTTTTTTAAATGAAAAATCAATAATAGTAGTTGTTCCACCAAAAGCAGCTGCTTTAGTTCCTGTATCAAAAGTATCACAAGTTATAGAGTTTCCAAATTTATTTTCTAAATGTGTATGACAATCAATTGCACCTGGAAATGCAAGAAGACCTTCAGCATTAATTATTTCAATTTCATCATTAATTTCTATATTTTTATCAATTGATAATATTTTTTCTTTTTCTATTAGTATGTCAGCTATGTAATCATCTTTATTTGTAATTATACGAACACTTTTAATTAATTTAGTTTCTAAATTTTTCATTGAATCTAGATTATATGATTTTTAATTTGTAATCCAGATAATGTTAGTGCACTTTTTAAGTTATTAATATCATTTTTGTTTAATGAATTTATTGAAGATCTCATTTTATCATTTTTAATTTTTCCTAACATTTTTAAACATGTTTTCAATCTTGCTGTCGCATGACTACTAGGAGGAAATCCATATATTGCTTTAGCTAAAGGATATATTTTATTATGATATTTTAATGCTTTTTGAAAATTCTTTTTTTTAATTGCATCATACAGATTAAGAATAATATCAGGAATTATTATAGCTAAACTTACTAAACTTCCTTCCGTACCAACTGTGAAACAAGACATTAAATGCTCATCACCTGAGGCCATTACTGCTATTTCTGGTCTTAAACTTTTTACAATTTTTCTATTTTCCTCATATTTTGAAGTTTCCCAACTGCCTTCTTTAATTGCAATTACTTGTTTAATATCAATTAAATTTTTTAAAGTTTCTGTATTATAAGTAAGATTTCCTGCTGCTATACTTGCTTGGTATAACATTATTGGAAAATCTATATTTTTTGAAATAATTTTGTGATGATTGACAATGAGATGATGATCATATGCAATACTCCATGAAAAAGGTGGGAATATCATAATTGAATCAGCGCCATTACTAATCATTTTATCTGCAACTGAAGAGGCAATATTTGAATCTTCAAAATTTAGACCTGAGACAATTTTAAAATTCTTTGGGACAATTTCTCTAGTAATCTTAACTATATTTATTTGCTCTTCTTTTGTTAAAATATGATTTTCTCCAGCATGACCATTAATAAGAATCCCTCTTAAAGATTTTTTTTTAGATATATCAATTAAATGGTCAGATAATTCATTAATATTAATTGAGCGATCTTGATTTAAAGGAACAATTGTTGCTGCGTACACGCCATTAATTTTACTGGTCATTATTTTTTATAACAGTCGTGATAATGAAAACAAGTTATGATTTAACTTATAATTACCTTTTATCATTTCAGACATAAGATATCCTACATATGGGCCACTAGTATAACCAGAATGAAACGATCCTAATGCATAAACATTATTAAAATTAGGTAATTTATCCATTATAGGCATTGCATCTTTTGTTTCTGCTTCTAACCCACCCCAAACTCTTACGACTCTTGATTTTTTCAATTTTGGAATTGAATGACAAGCTAATTGCATATTTCCTATTAAATTTTTTGGAATTACTTCAAATGTATCTTGTTTGCTTCTATTACCTGGCCACCCTCCACCGATTAAAACTGTTCCATTAGGGTATTGTTTCATAGATAATTTAACTGAGGATACAATTATTTGTAGATGTGAGGATATAACTTTTAAAGAAATTAATGACTCTATTAAGATAGGTGCAAAAGATATAAATCAATTAAAATCTTGGACACGATGTGGAATGGGTCCTTGTCAAGGACGTACTTGTGAAGATACAATATCAAGAATAATGTCAAAATATTCTGGAAATAGGGAAGCTGTTGGTGTGTTAACTAGAAGATTTCCTCTTAAACCAATTAATATGGAAACAGCCGTCGGTAAATTTGATTATGAAGATATTGTGCATGTAGAAAAAGCTCCTTTATGAT
>CACNCW010000010.1 GCA_902619055.1 uncultured Alphaproteobacteria bacterium | reverse complement strand
TTTAAACAACCTAAAATAGGTGGTGAAGTAGTTTGCCATCAAGATTCTACTTTTTTATATACTGAACCAGAAAGTACTATCGGTTTCTGGTTTGCATTAGAAGATGCAAATAAAACAAACGGATGTTTACAAGTTGCAAGTGGAGGTCATAAAGGCCCATTAAGAAAACTTTTTAAAAAAGTAGACGGTAAAATGCAAATGATAGATCTAAATGATGAGCCATTTCCTGAAACTGATACTTTTGTAGAAGTAAAAAAAGGATCACTTGTTTTATTACATGGTAGACTTCCTCATTATTCATGTGAGAACACAAGTTTAAAATCAAGACATGCTTACACAATTCATGTCATTGATAATAACAACGAATATCCTGAATGGAATTGGTTACAAAGATCTTCAATACCTCTTAAAAGTTTTATTAATGACTAAAAAAATAATTTTAGATTGTGATCCAGGTCATGATGATGCTGTAGCAATAATGTTAGCTGCTTCCTCTAAAGAGATTGACATACTGGGTATCACCTGTGTCGGTGGAAATAGTGGTTTAAATAATACAGTAAATAACGCTCTAAAAGTTTGTACGTTAATTGAAAGAACGGACATTAAAGTTTACTCTGGTGCAAATAAACCTATTCATTATGAATTATTTACAGCTGAATATGTTCATGGAAAAACCGGATTAGATAAAAAAGGTGATCCTATAATAATAGATACAAATTATAAACCTCAAGAAAAACATGCAGTTGATTTCATAGTAGAAACTTGTAAATCTTTAACAGAGCAAATTTATTTATGTCCAACAGGACCTCTTACAAATATTGCCTTAAGTTTAAAAAAAGATCCGTCTATTAAAGAAAATATAAAAGAAATAGTTTTTATGGGTGGAGCTGCTATGTGCTTAGGAAATACTACACCATCAGCTGAATTTAATATTTATGTGGATCCACACGCGGCTAATATTGTTTTAGAATCAGGCATTCCTTTAACAATGATGGGTTTAGATGTTACTCATCAGGTAAATGTAAATTCAAAAATTATCAAATCAATGAATGAAAATAAAAATAAAAGTTCTAAGTTTTTTGGAGAACTAATGGAATTTTATACAATATTTCATAAAGAATTATACGAAACTGAGGAAACTCCTTTGCATGACCCATGTGTTATTGCATATTTATTAGATCCGTCTATTTTTAGTGGAAAAGAAGTTAATGTCACAGTTGAAGAAAATTCTGAATTAACAAGAGGGGAGACTATTGTTGATTGGCTAGGTGTTACTAAAAGACCAGTAAATTGTTTTGTGATGAATGAAGCTAATGATGAAAAATTTTTTCAATTACTTAAAGCTAAATTATCGTTATTACCTTAACTATAAAAACTCTTTGCAATCTTTCCAGCTAAATTCGCATTATTAATTATTAAAGATACATTAGCATTTAGAGTTTCATTTTTTGATTGTTCGTTAATTTCTTTTATGAGAAACGGGGTTAATTCTTTTCCACTAATATTATTTCTATCAGCTTTTATTGTTGCATTATTTATCCATTTTTCTACGTCATTTTTATTAAGTGCTTTTTCTAATGGAACTTTATTAAATATGAGAATTGATTTTTTATTTCCCATATTTTCATTGAGTTTTAAAAAAGAAGAAATTTCATGAATTTCATCAAATTTATTATCGACTTTATTTTCTGTTTCTTCATACCAAAAACCAGGCATATAATTTGTTTGATAACCAATTCTTGTAATTCCTAAAGTTTCAAGAAGTTCATTTGTTTTACTTAAATCTAATATAGATTTAGCACCACTACAGATTACAAAATTTGAATTCTCAGAAAGTGCATATAGATCTGCAGATACATCATTTGTATTTTCAGCATTTAGATGCACACCACCAATTCCTCCTGTTGCAAAAAATCTTATTTGAAATTTAGAAGCTATAGAAATTGTACTTGCTACTGTTGTAGCAGCATTTTCTTTATTAAATATTGATAAATTTATATTGTGGTTTGAAACTTTTTGTACATTTTTCTCTTTTGCTAATATTTGAATATCTTCTTCCGATAATCCTATTTTAACCTTACCTCTAATTATTCCTATTGTTGCAGCAATTGCACCGTTATCTTCAACAGCCTTTATAGACTCATTTGCGACTTTAATATTTTCTGGATAGGGTAATCCATGACTAATCAATGTACTTTCTAAAGCTACTATTGGTTTTTTTCTATTTATTGCTTCTTGAACTTTTTTACTTATATCAAATATTTCATGCATACTATTGTACAATCACTCTCTTAGAAAGATTTTTAATTTTTAAAAAATCACTCTTAGTTTTAAGACTTTTACCACTAGCATAATAAGACCCGCATGCTACAGAAGTTTTCAAAATATAATTCATTTTTTCATTTATACTGAACAAATACAGCATCATAGCTGCTAGTGCGTCTCCAGCTCCATTTTCGTTTACTACTTTGATTGATGGGGGTTTTATTTTTTTTATAAATTCATTACTTCCAAAGATTACATTATTTTTTGAATTAGTAGTAATTATTTTTATTTTTTTATTTTGTTTTAATATTTTTTTTACACCTAATATTATATTTGAAGAATTTGAAAGTTTAAGTAACTCTGCTTTATTTAAGAATATAAAATCAACTTTATTTATAATCCTTTTAATTTTAATAACTTTATGCACTGATGTTGCGCACACTATAATTTTATTTTTTTTTGATAGTTTATTTATTGATTTTTCCAAATAGGTTTTAGAAAAATTTAGATCAAATATTATATTTTTATTCTTGATGTTTGGTATTTTTAAAGATTTATTATTTTCATATTCATCTGTGTTAGCTAATCCTAATAAAAATTTATTATTTTTATCTGATAAAGCTAAATAGTATCTATCTGCATAATCTTTATTCAATTGATGAACATAGATTTTTTTTGAGATTTTTTTTCTAATCTCTTCATTGATAGCTAAACTATAAAAGTTTACATCAACAAAATTCGAAAGCAATTCTGCAATATTATAAGCCACTCCACCAATTCTGCTTTTTTGAGTAATTTGATTAGATCTAAAATTAATAATATTTTTTTTAAGATTTAATAAATAATCGTGATGAATTGCACCAATACAAACAAAAATGTTTTTAGATTTCAGCATTATGAATTATACACCTTTTATGTCAGTTTTTGATGTTGATCCACCTATTATTGATAATAAACATTTAATTAAATGGTTAAAGATTAATTTTTCTTTCTTAAGAAATAAATTACTCAAAATTAAACAACTTGATAGTGAAAGGGATATAAATTTTATTATATTAATAAATAATAAAAAAAAATATGTATTAAAAATTTCAAACCCATCAGAAAAAATAAATATATTAAAATACCAAGATAGATTAATTAATTATTTACGAAGTGATCTTAGTCTTAAATCTTTTATACCAAAAATACACCATACAAAGATTGTAAAATATTTAGATAAAAAAAATAGAGAATGTTTTGTTAGGATCTTGTCTTATATTGAAGGGCGAATGTATGGAGATACAAAAAGTAACGATAAAATTGAAAATTCTTTAGGTAAGTTACTTGGAAAAGTATCAACTAAGTTAAAAGCATTTAACGATATAGATGCCCATAGAAATTTTATTTGGGATCCATCAAATATAAAATGGATTAAAAAAGACATTAATATTTTTACTGGTTCAAAAAAATTAATTTTATTAAAATGTTTTTCAGAATATGAAAAATTTGTAAAAAATAATTTAAATAAATTAAGATATTCTATAACTCATTCAGATCCAAATAATTATAATATTGTTGTTAAAGAAAACAATGTTTGTGGTTTACTAGATTATGGAGATTCTATTTATTCTCCAACCATAAATGATTTAGCTATATGCCTTTCATATGCATTAATGAACAATGATAATATTTATCTTACACTTAAAAATATAATAACAGAGTACAATAAACAGTTTTCTATTAATGAGGATGAAATTAATTCATTAATATCATTATGTAAGTCAAGACTTATGATTACTGTTGTAATGGCAAAAAAACAAAGAATTAAATATCCATCAAATCAATATTTAAGCATTAGTGAGAAAGATGCATGGTCTTTATTAGAAAAATTAGAGAAAATTCCTATCAATTTTTTAATATATATTGTTCGAGAAATATGCGACTTTGATATTATTCACCATCATAATGAAATTATAAATTATATAAATAAATTCAACTTTGGTAATATTTTTAAATTTAATTTACTTGATAAAAATAAATCTATCTTAAAATTAAGTTCTGATTCACCTTTATTGAAAGGTAACCCAGATAATAGTTCACTTAAAAAAAGAGTTAATAAAATATTTAAAGAAGATAATTCTCGTATAGGTATAGGTTTATACAATGAAAAAAGAAAAGTTTATAAGGGACCTAACTTTATTTCTGAATTAAATACGAATGAAAGACGTAATATTCACTTAGGAATTGATATTTTTATTGATCAGGGAACAGATTTATTTGCTCCAATAGATGGTAAAATTATAATTTTAAAAAATAATAATTTTAAATATGACTATGGCCCCACTCTAGTTTTAGAGCATAGTTTTAAAAAATATAAATTTTATACTCTATACGGTCATTTATCTAAAATAATGTTTCAAAAACTAAAAATTGGAAAAAAAATTAAGAAAGGTGAATGGATTGGTAAAATTGGTAATTCTTATGAAAATGGAAAATGGTTACCACATTTACATTTTCAAATTATTTTAGATTTATTAGGACATGATAAGAATTTTCCAGGAGTAGGTGAAGAATTTTTATTCAATATTTGGAATAAAATTTCACCTGATCCAAATTTAATTCTACGAATTCCAAAATCTTTTTATTCTAATAATAATAATAATTTTAAAGATACTTTAAAGAAAAGAAGAAAAAATATTTCTGATAATTTATCAATTTCTTACAAGAAACCCCTTCATATGCTTGAAGCTAAAGATCAGTATTTTTTTGATAGATATGGCACGAGATACTTAGATTGTGTAAATAATATTTCCCATGTTGGACATTCAAATTCCTATGTCCATGAAGCTATGACTCAGCAAAATTTAAAACTTAATACTAATACGAGATATCTATACGATACAATTAACGATTATAGTGAATTACTTTTAAGTAAGTTTCCAAAGAAATTAAATAAGATATTTTTCGTATGTACAGGATCTGAAGCTAATGATTTAGCTTATAGAATAGCCCAAACTTATACTAGTGCAAAAGATGTCTTTGTGATGGACAATGCTTATCATGGACATACCAATACTTTAATTGATCTAAGTCCATATAAATTTAATAGTAAGGGTGGTTCGGGTAAAAAAGATTATGTTCATGTATTAGACATGCCGGATCCTCTAAGAGGTAAGTGGAGATATCAAAATTCAAATTGGATTCAAAAATATATAGATGAAGCTAAAACGATAATTAGAAATAAAATTAAAGAAACCAATATTGCATGTTTTTTTACTGAAAGTATACTTGGTTGCGGTGGTCAAGTAATTCTTCCAAAAAATTACTTAAAAGAAATATTTTCAGAAATTAGAAGAAACAATGCATTATGTATTGTTGACGAGGTACAAACTGGTTTTGGACGCGTTGGAAGACATTTTTGGTCATTTGAAGAGCATGATGTTGTTCCTGATATAGTAACCTTGGGCAAACCTATGGGCAATG
Organism: uncultured Alphaproteobacteria bacterium; assembly: GCA_902619055.1. The sequence continues at coordinate 19,189 of CACNCW010000010.1, read as the reverse complement.
GTCACCCTATAGCTGCTGTTATAACTACAGAAAAAATTGCTTCAACTTTTAATAACGGGATGGAATATTTTAACTCATTCGGTGGAAATCCCGTTTCCTGTGCTATCGGTAAAGCAGTATTAGAGACTATTGATAATAATAAATTACAAAAAAATGCTTTGTTAGTTGGTAATTATTTTTTAAAAGAATTAAAAAAAATCCAACTTAAATATAAAAAATATATTAGTGAAGTTAGAGGTAGGGGGCTTTTTTTAGGAATAGATATTATTCAGAATAGTAATGTTTCTAAACCAAATAAAAAATTAGCTAAACTGCTTATTAATTATATGAGAAATCAAGGTATTTTATTGAGCACTGATGGACCTTATGACAATGTTATTAAAATAAAACCACCTCTTGTATTTACAAAATTAAATGTTGATCAGGTGTGTAAAAACTTAGAAACTTTCTTTAAAAAATTATAAAATATATTCCATAACTAATCATTAGCAGACCAATGGTTAGATCAATCCAAAACCAAGTTTTATTTGAATAAATATATTTTGACAAAAACTTTGACATATATCCCAAGGAAAAGAAAAACAAAAAACTAGCTGAAATTGCTCCAACGCCAAATGAAAATTGATCATTAAAATTTGTTGATAATGATCCTAGCAAAATAATTGTATCTAGATAAACATGAGGATTTGCGTATGTAATAAGGAATAAGGTAATTAATACTTTTCCGTATTCGTTAATTATATTTAATTTTTTATTTATATCTTTAATTTGATTTAATTTTATAACTTTATTTAATCCATAAAATATAAGCCAAATTCCACCTAATACTTTTATTATTCCTATGATACTTGGATTAATTTGAACAATATAATTAGATAGATATATTCCAATTACAATTAGTAAACTGTCAGATACACTGCAAAATAAAGTAACTGTAAAAACATAAGATTTTTTAAGCCCTTGTTGAATTACAAATAAATTTTGCGGTCCTATGGCTATAATTAATGTTCCTCCAATTATTAATCCTTGGATAAAATCATAAATATACATATTGCCTTAAATTATAATTACACTATTTTAAAATTATGCACAAAATTATATTGTTTAGTTTGTTTATTTTATTATCAAAAAGTGTTTATGGAGAAATGATAAAACCAGACCCTTCAATTGGTCCTAAAGAAGTTATTTTAATTCAATTAAAAGCACTACAAAAAAATAATTCACCTTTTGACGATGCCGGTATTGAACAAACTTGGGAATTTGCACATCCAAATAATAGAATGTACACAGGTCCTCTAGACAATTTTATACGGATGATTAAAAATCCATCCTACTCAATGATGATTGATCACTTAGAACACAATATAATTTCAGTTCAGGAACAAGAAAAAAGTTCATATTACTTTGTAGAGCTTACAGATAGTAATGGAAAAAAATTTGGTTTCGAATGGACAGTAGAAAAAGTAGAGCAAAACGGTGAGTTTAAAGATTGTTGGATGACCGTAGGTGTTTCTAGACCAATGCCTTTATCGCAAGCATCATAGTGTGCGGAAGATTTACAAGCACTGAAGATAAAGAAAAAATTATAAAACTTTTTCCTTACTCTGAAGTTTTAAATTACGCACATAAGTCTTACAATATATCACCGTCTAATATTGTTAATATTATTTATGAAAACAATCATAAACTTTTAATAGATACTTTTATTTGGAGTTATAGTTTTTTTAGTAAACAAAATAATGTTACTCAATTTGTTATTAATGCAAGAATTGAAACGATTAATGATAAATATTTATTCAAAGATTCATTTACTAAAAGAAAATGTCTTATTATTGCAAATGGATACTATGAATGGAAAAATATAAATAATCAAAAACAACCATATTTAATATCAATTCCTAGAAATGAATTATTGTTTTTTGGTGGAATTTGGAGGGAAGAAATAAGAGATAATAAAAAAATGAATGTTGTCTGTATCATTACAAAGGAAGCAAATGAAAATCTTTCCTATATACATAATAGAATGCCTCTTATTATGTCTCATAATGAGGGTCTTGATTTTCTTAATGATAATGAAAATGAATTCCTACATAAAAATAAAAGTATTATCGAGGATGATTTAGACTTTTATCCAGTATCAAAAATTGTAAATAATCCAAAAAATAATGATGAAAATTGCCTTAAGGAAATATCTTTATAATATTTAAATTTTTTTATCGCTTTTATAATATTAATCAAATATATAATTTTTTTTTAAATGAGCCATTTATTTTATAAACCTGCTAAATCTAGATTACACAGAAGTGAATTGGCAGTTCCTGGCTCTAATCCAAATATGTTTGAAAAAGCATTAAAATCAAATGCCGATTATATTTTCTTAGACCTAGAAGATGCAGTATCTCCAAATGATAAAATTGATGCAAGAAGAAATGTTATTAATGCAATAAAAGAATATAATTGGAAAGAAGAAGGTAAAACAATCTCTATAAGAATTAACGGTTTGGATACACACTATATGTATCGTGATGTGATTGAAATTATAGAAGAGGTAGGTGATAGGGTTGATACATTATTAATTCCAAAAGTAGGCTCATCATCTGATGTATATATGGTCGATTGTTTGCTTAATCAAATTGAGCAAAATAAAAAATTTGAAAATAGAATAGGTTTAGAATGTTTAATTGAAACAGCACTAGGAATGTCTAATATTCAATCAATTGCAACATCAAGTTCAAGACTAGAAGCATTACATTTTGGAGTTGCAGATTATGCAGCAAGTATGCGCGCAAGAACAGTTGTTATAGGGGGGTTAAATCCTGATTACCCTGGAGATCAATGGCATCATGGCTTATCAACATTAGTAATGACTTGTAGATCATATGGCTTAAGAGCAATAGACGGACCTTTTGGTGATTTTAATGACAAAGAAGGATATCTTGATGCAGCAAAAAGAGCTGCAGCAATTGGTTTTGAGGGTAAATGGGCAATACATCCATCACAAATAGATCTTGCTAATGAAGTTTTTTCTCCGCCTAAAGAAGAAATAGATAAAGCAAAAAAAATATTATTAGAATTAGAAAAAGCAGCTGCTGAAGGAAAGGGAGCTGCTCAGTTTGATGGAAGAATGATCGATGCTGCATCTGCAAGAATGGCTGAAAATATTGTAAACATAAATAAATTAATTGAGAGCAAGTAATGGATATACACGAATATCAAGCAAAAAAAATATTGTTTGATTTTGGTGTTAAAATTCCGACTGGTGGTATTGTTTATAGTCCAGAAAATGCAGAAAACAAAGCAAGAGAAATTGGTGGTTCAAAATGGGTTGTAAAAGCACAAGTTCACTCAGGTGCTAGAGGTAAAGCGGGAGGAATTATAATATGTAATTCTCCGTTAGAAGTTGCTGATGCAACTGATAAATTGTTAGGTAAAAAATTAATTACAAACCAAACTGGTCCAGAGGGTAAGATAATAAATAGAATTTATATTGAAGAAGCAACTGATATCAAACACGAATTATATTTAGGTTTAGTGTTTGATAGATCTTCAGAAAGTATAATGGTTGTAGCCTCAACAGAAGGTGGAATGAGTGTCGAAGAAATTTCAAAAGAAAAACCTGAAACAATTATACGATCTAAAATAGAAGTAGCAGTTGGTATTCAACAATTTCAAGCAAGAGAAATAGCTTTTGGTTTAGGAATTGAATCCAAATTGATCTCAAGAGCTGCAAATACAATTATTGGTTGCTATAAAGCTTTTAGTGAGCTTGATGCGACAATGGTTGAAGTTAACCCATTAGTTGTATCACACCAAGATGAAATATTAGCATTAGATTGTAAAATGAGTTTTGATAATAATGCAATGTTTAGAAGAGACGAAATTGCAGAACTTAGAGATAAAACACAAGAAAATTCAAATGAAGTTTATGCTTCTGACAGAGGAATGAATTATGTAAGCTTAGATGGTAATATTGGTAATATTATTAATGGTGCAGGCTTAGCAATGGCTTCAATGGATATGATCAAACTTGCTGGTGGTGAACCAGCAAATTTTTTAGATGTTGGTGGAGGTGCAACACCTGAAAAAATAGTTAAAGCTTTTAAATTAATCTCTATGGACACAAAAGTTAAGGTGATATTAGTTAATATCTTTGCAGGGATTAACAGATGTGATTGGGTTGCAGAAGGAATTGTTCAAGCTTTATCAAAAATTGAAATTAAATATCCTTTAGTTATACGTTTAGCTGGAACTAACGTCGAAAAGGGAAATGAAATACTTAAAAAAAGCAATATAAATTACATTGAAGCATCAACTTTAGAAGATGCAGCAAATAAAGCAGTGAAAGCTCTTGGATAATCATGTCTATAATCATTCACAAAAATACAAAGATTTTAGTCCAAGGATTCACAGGAAAAATTGGAAGTTTTCATGCTGAAGAAATGATTAAGTATGGTTCTAATGTTGTTGGCGGAGTAACACCTGGTAAGGGTGGTATGACTCATTTAAATCTTCCTGTTTTTAATACTGTTAAAGAAGCTGTAGATCAAACTGGAGCATCAACATCAATTTTATTTGTACCACCAGCCTTTGCAGCAGATTCGGCAATGGAAGCTGCTGATGCAGGTATTAAAACGTGTGTGGCTATTACTGACGGTATTCCTTCTCATGATATGGTTAAAATAAAAAGATACATGAGAAGATATCCAAAAGATAAAAAAATGGGATTAGTAGGTCCGAATTGTGCAGGAATAATTAGCCCTGGTAAATCTATGTTAGGTATTATGCCTGGCCACATTTACAAAGAAGGTAAAATAGGAATAGTTAGTAGATCTGGTACTTTGGGATATGAAGCTGCACAACAACTTAAAGATTTGGAAATTGGTGTTTCAACAAGTGTAGGTATAGGAGGCGATCCAATAAATGGAAGTTCTTTTAGAGATATAATTGAAAAGTTTGAAAATGATGATGAAACTATTGCAGTTTTAATGATAGGTGAAATAGGTGGTCCACAAGAAGTTGAAGCTGGACAATTTGCTAAAGAAAATATGAGTAAACCGGTGATTGCGTATATAGCAGGACTAACTGCACCTAAAGGTCGTGTTATGGGCCATGCTGGCGCAATTGTTTCTGCTTATGGTGAAAGCGCAATAGAAAAAGTAGAACTTCTTAAAGAGTGTGGAGTTACAATTTCCAAAAACCCTTCTGTAATGGGTGAAACTGTTAAAAAAGTATTAGTAGAAAATAATTTGAATTAATATAATTAAAAAATAATGAAATTTTTATATAAAAACGAATTCTGGATGTTAATATTTTCTCTAGGTGTTCTTTATTGGTTATTTAATCCATCAGTCTTAACAACCTTAGTTATGATTGTGCCATTGCTATTGGCCGTTTCTTCCCGTAAATAAAGCTAAATTTTATACTTACTGATGCATGATCGTTTATCATATTTATAGTTAAAAAATGAAATTATATCTTATTAGACATGCAGAGTCAGAAGCTAATGCAGCATCAGATTTAGATAATCCAACTTATTATTATGATGCAAGAATTACTCAAAGAGGAGTTGAGCAAGCAAAAAAATTAAATAATAGAATTAAAAATCTCAAATTTGATAATTATTTTTGCTCCCCCTTAACAAGAACTTTAGAAACATTCTCTATTGTTTTTCCATCTAATAAGCCTGTAATTGAACCATTAATAAGAGAACATTTGTACCACTCATGTGATGTAGGAAGACAACCAAAAAAATTAAAAAAAGAATTTAAGGATTTTGATTTTAATAATTTAAATGATTTTTGGTGGAATAATAACAAACCTATTAATGAAAAAAAAATTATACAAGAGTCTCACAATGATATTAAAATGAGATTAAGGTCTTTTCTACTATCTATCAAAAACCTTAATTTACAAAAAATTGTATTAGTCAGTCATGGTACATTCTTAAGTCAAATAACTGAATATATGCTGGATAACTGTGAGGTATATGATTGTGAATACAATGAGGTATACGAAAAATTTTTTTAATTTAATTCTTGATAAATAAAAATCTAAAACATCTCATTTATTATTTTATTTAATTTTTGTGTTACTCTATCAATTATTTTTTTTCCTATCTGTGCATTAGATTTTCTAGGATCTCCAATAATCCCACTTTTACTTAATTCTTTAGTTGACCAAGTTTTCTTAATATTTTTCTCATAAGAAATGGTTTTAGATGATAAATAATCGGGAGATAATCTATGTTTAGAAATTTTAGATTTCCTAACTAGGTTTGGAAATAAATATAACATAATAGATGTTTCAAATTCTCCACCGTGATAACCAAAGTCTTTTTCTTTACTTGATATAATTCCTTTAAATTGATCAAATAAAAAATATGTGCCTTTAACTATGTTTATCTTAAATTCTGATTTCAATTCTTTAGCAATAATATCTATATGGCTAATTTGTCCACCATGACTATTTAAAAGTAATATATTTTTAAATTTCAATTTACATGCATTTTCTAAAATTGATAAAGAGTGCGATATAAATTCCAATGAATCAATACTTATTGTTCCTTCAAAATCTGTATGTTCAGCAGCTGAACCAAAATATATTTCAGGCATAATTAAATATTTATTTGAATTATATTTTTTATTGAATTCTAATAATATTCCTTCAAGAATTTTTTTATCTGTATTTAATGGAAGATGCGGACCATGTTGTTCTATTGATGAAAATGGGAAAATTAAAACTGTTTTTCTATTTATTTTTTTAATTTCATTTGTTGTTAATTCTTCCCAAAAGTTTGTTAGCATTTTTTTATTATACATTTATAAGTAAATTATGAAATCTTATTCTTTATGGATTGATAAAAAAAAACAAGCTAAAATTTATCAAAAAAAACTTGTTTACAATAAAAATAACAAAACAGTTTTAGTTAAAACTATTTACTCAGGTATTAGCAAGGGAACTGAAAAATTAGTTTCATCTAAAAGCGTAAGTCAGGATCAATTTGAATTAATGAAAGCCCCTTTTCAAGAGGGTTCTTTTAATTTACCTATAAAATACGGTTATATAAATGTTGGGAATATTATCGCTGGTCCAAGGAAATATATAAATAAAAAAATATTTTGTCTTTATCCTCATCAAGATTTATATGAAATTTCTATTCAAAATTTAATTTTTCTACCAAAAGGAAATTTGAGAAAATATATTCTAACTGCAAATATGGAAACAGCAATTAATATCTTTTGGGACGCTCAATCTAAAAGTAATAACAAAATTCTAATTGTAGGGCTTGGCTCTGTAGGATTATTAACTGCATTTTTTTTTAAAATTAATGGATATAAAAATGTTTATGTTTTTGATAATAATAAAAATAAAAGAAAAATTGCCAATTATTTAGGATTAAATTTTATTGATATAAGAAAGATTGAGAAAATAGATGTAGCAATAAACACTACAGCTAATTATAATGTTTTAAATTCTTTAATGGAAAAATTATCTATCGAAGGAAAAATAGTAGAAGCTAGTTGGTATGGTAAAAATAAAGGAGAAGTTGCCTTAGGCGGGTATTTTCATTCTAAAAGATTAAAAATCATTAGCTCACAGGTATCTAAAATACCAAAATACATGAAAAATAAATATGATTTTGAAGGAAGATTAAAATTAGCAATTAAATCTTTAAAAAATTCAAAATTAGAAAAATTAATTACTAGTGAAAGTAATTTTTTTGATTTAGAAAAAGATTACTATAAAATCCTTCAAAATAAGGATACAATAATGCATCTAATTAAATATTAATTATGTATTCGATTAAAGTAAGAGAAAATATTCTAATAGCTCATTCTTTACCTGGAGAAGTATTTGGACCAGCCCAAAATATGCATGGAGCTACATATTTAGTAGATGCAGAATTTTTCACTGATAAACTTAATAAATACAATATAATTATGGATTTAGGAATAGTGTCCACGACTTTAAAAGATATTCTAAAAATATATAATTATCAAAATTTAGATGAAATTTATGAATTTAAGGGAAAAATTACCTCAACAGAGTTTTTAGCAGAGGATATTTGCAATAAGATCTTGAATAGACTAAGAACTGAATTCTCTGAAGATTACAAATCTTTAAAAAAAATTAAAATAACCTTGCAAGAATCAAATGTTGCATGGGCATCATATGAAAAAGAGGTTATCTAAAAATAAATCTGATATTTATTTTGTTTATCCAGGAAATATTAATGCAAAAACTGGAGGATATATTTATGAAAAAAATATCCTAGAATATGCAAAGATAAGAGATATAAATATTAGACCAATTGCTCTAAGTGAAAATTATCCTTTTCCTACAAATAACGATATAAAATATTTTCAAAAAATTTTAGATAAAATTGATCCTGACTCAAAAATTATAATAGATGGATTAGCTTTAGAAGGAATGTATTCCATTTTTAAAAAAATACTTACTTATAATGTTATCGCACTAATACATCATCCTTTATATCTTGAATTTAAAGGTCAAAGGTCAAAAAAATTCTTAAAATTAGAAAAAGAAAATTTCAAAAAAATAAATAAATTTATTGTGACATCTAAAAATACAAAAAATTTATTAATAAATGAATTTAAGGTACTAAATAATAAAATTTCTGTAGTTGAACCCGGTATAGAAAGAATTGCAAAATATAATTTTAAAAATAATAGTAAAATTCATCTTTTAACATGTGGAAGTATAATAAATAGAAAAAATTATCTTTTTTTGTTAAAAGTTTTAAAACCTTTAGATAATTTTATTTTAGAAATTGTTGGTGATACTACAAGAGATATAGGTTATTACAAAAAACTCAAAAAATTTATTTCTAAAAATTCAATGAATAGAAAAATAATATTTCATGGTACTATTTCAGATACAAAATTAGCTAAACTATATTCTAAAACAGATTGTTACATTTCAGTAAGCAAATATGAAGGTTTTGGTATGTCTTTAGCAAATGCATTAATAATTAAAAAGCCAATTATAACCTTTTTTACTCATACTATCTTAAATACACTTGGAAAAAAGGGTGTTATTTATTTTAAAAAATTTGAAATAAATGATCTTAGAAATATAATTATTAAAAATATATTAAATAAAAAAAATTTCAAAAAACTAAAAATTAATATTCATAAAAATAAAAGATATCTTCTTACTCCTCTGGAGTCAGCTAAGAAATTTGTTAAATTAATTTAATATGCATGAATTTCAAAATAAATGGTTAAATCTTAGAGAAGCTGTTGATAGAAATTCACGAAACAAAAGAATATTATATTTAATAAATAAATTTTTTAAAAATAAAAAAAATATTAGAACAGTTGACTTAGGTTCAGGCGCTGGATCTAATTATAGATTTCTTAAGTCACGATTATTAAATAATCAATATTGGTCTTTTGTGGATATATCACATCAATCAACAAATTATTTTAAAAAAAATATAAAATTATCATCTAAAATAAAAAAAACTAATTTTAAAATTATTGATGTAATTAATAATTTAGAAAAAATAAATTTTAATGATTATAATTTAGTTACAGGATCTGCTTTTTTAGATATTCTTCCAAAAACATGGTTTAAAAATTTTCATAAATTAAATGTTGATACGGAAATTGTCTACTTTGCATTAAATTATAATGGTAATTTTAAATTTTTTCCAAAACACAAGGATGATAAAAAAATTCTTAATATTTTTAATAAAGATCAAAAATCTGACAAAGGAATAGGGGAAGTTGCCGTTGGACCTGATTGTACTGAATTAATAAATGAAGTATTTAAAAGGACTCACAAAACATATGTTTTAGACTCTACATGGGATGTTAGTAAAAATTATGAATTTCAAATTTATTTCTTAAAATTTTGTAGAGAAATTATTCAAAAAAATAAACTTAACTTTGATGATTGGTTAAAATTTCGTTTAAAATGTATTAATGAAAAAAATTCTAGATTTATTTTAAATAATACAGATTTTTTAGCTATGAAGAAATAAATTAACAATAATTTCATTTTCTAATTCATTAAAATTATGTTTTGGTCTTATAGCTTTATTGAGATTTGAAATTTCTTTTAAATTTAATGAATTAATCCCGGAACCTATTAATATTGGGGCAATCATAAATTGAAGAATATCAATATAATTATTATTTATTAATTCTGAAATAGTTTTTGATCCTCCCTCTACTAAAATATTTTTGTATTTAAGTTTTTTTATTTGCGTAATTAAGTTTTTAGTAAAATTTATTTCTTTTAATCTTATTATTGTTGAATTATTCAATCTAATATTTTTATTACTTTTTGTAAAAATTATATTTTCATTACCGTCATTAAATATTTTATATTTGTTATTTAGTGAAAGACTACCATCGATAATAATTCTTTTTGGATTTGTGCCCTTTACTTTTCTTGTTGTTAATAGGGGATCGTCTTTTTTAATGGTATTTGAGCCTACAATAATTGCATCACTGATACTTCGTAAACAATGTAGATAAATAATACTCTTGGGATTATTTATGTAATGTGAATTACCATTATTTAATGCAATTCTACCATCAATACTTTGTCCAATCTGAGCTATAACTAATTTTTTGTTTTTTCTTAATATCGGGAGAAGGATATTTAAGATTGATTGATAAAATTTACTTATATTAATTTTAGATTCCAGATTATTATTTTTTATGTAAAAATTACTTTTTCTTTTTGATGATAAAGAAATACTATTTTTTTTAACCAATAAATATAAATCACTATTCTTTTTAGAATTTTTTATAAAATCTAGTAAAATTCCTATATTTTTTGATGTAATCATTTGTTTTTATTTCAATTATATCTATATAAAGTTTTCATGAGTTTCAAATCTAATACAGGAACTATAATAGATAGGGCAATTAACGAACTCAGGACCGGAAGACCCTTAATAATTCAGAATAACAAGGAATATTGGATGTTCTTTAATATAGAGCATTCCCAAAGTAAAATTTTTAATCAATTCAAAAAGCACTTAATTGATGAAAAATATCTACTTATTACTAAACAAAAAGCTCAATCAATTTTTAATAAGAATATTAAAAGTAATATTTATTTTGAGATAAATCCCAAAACAGATGTAAATCAAATAATAAATTTATTTGTCAATCCTCTTAGCAATAATAAAGTAATTAAATTTACCAATATTAAAAAATTCAAATCTAAAAATTTTCATAATGTTTGTATTGATCTTTCCAAGAATGCTAAAATGATCCCATCGCTAGTTTTTAAAAAAATTAATAAAAAATATTACAAAAATATAAATGATTTTGGATTTAAGAATGGAATTTTAATATTCGATTACAAAGATTTATTGAAGCAAAATGAATTAATTTGTGAAAGTATTAAATTAGTTTCTAGTGCAAAAGTTCCGCTACCAAAAAACGAAAACTCTAATTTTAAAATATTCAAATCATATATTGGATCTGATAAACATGTAGCGATAATTGTTAATCCAAAAAAAATAAATAAAAAATCTGTTAATTTAAGAATACATTCAGCTTGTTTTACAGGTGATATTTTTCATTCTTTAAAATGTGATTGTGGTGAACAATTAAATCAATCAATCAATTACATGGTTAGAAATAATGGTGGAATTATATTATATTTAGAACAAGAAGGTAGGGGAATAGGATTAGCTAATAAAATGAGAGCTTATTCACTTCAAGCAAGAGGTATGGATACAATAGACGCAGATCATAATATTGGTTTTTTAGATGATGAAAGAGATTTTAATATTGCAGCTAGAATACTGAAATTATTAAAAATAAATAAAGTTAATCTTATTACAAATAACAAAAATAAAATTAATTCTATTAAGAAAGCTGGAATTAAAGTCGAAAATCAAATAAATACAAAGCCAACATTGAATAAATTTAATAAAAATTATTTTAAAACAAGAGTTAAAAAAGCTGGATACGGTCTTAAACTAGTAGTATAATTATGAAAAAAATTCCTAAGATAAAACTTCAATTAACAAACGATAATGAGTTTGTTTCATCTAAATTAAAGAATAAAACAGTTTTATTCTTTTACCCTAAGGCGTTAACTGGTGGATGCTCAGTAGAAGTTGCAGACTTCCAGAAATATTTAACAAAATTTAATAAAATTGGCTTTGATGTAATAGGTGCTTCTAAAGATCCTGTTGATCGGAATAAAAAATTTTCAGATAAGTATAAATTGAAATACCCACTTGGTTCGGATGAAGGAAAAAATTGTGATAAACTTGGTATTTGGATAGAAAAATCTATGTATGGTAGAAAATATTTTGGTATAGATAGATCTACATTTGTAATCGATAAAAATGGAAAAATCCTAAATTCTTGGCATAAAGTTAAAGTTAAAGGTCATGTTGAAGAAGTTTATAATTTTTGTAAGGATCAGTAAATTTTTATTTAATTTTACCTATTTCTTTTTCTCTTTTGATTACAAATAAACCACTTAACGTAATAATTATTGCGCCAATAATCATATTATAAGTTGGAGTTTCACCTAGTATTAAATACCCAAAAATCATACCAAATATAATTACACTGTATCTTGCAGAGGCCGTTAATGATAGTGGTGCATAAAAAACTGTTAATACTGAAAATAAATATCCGAATAAAACAAATATACTAGAAGCAAGAATATAATTTACATCTTCACTGCTTACTTGATAACCAAAAATTATTGAACCCAACCCTGCAAACCCGGTAATTAATAATGCTGTCACAAATGTAATTTCAACACTATTTGATTTAGTTGCTAAACTTTTTGTAGCAATATCTCTAATAGTTAAAAAAATAGCAGCTAAAATTGGTAACACTAAAAGATAATTAAATTGAAAATTTTGTGGATTTACAACTACTAGCACTCCTAAAAATCCAATAATAACTGCACAACATCTTCTTATTCCAACTTTCTCTCCCAAAAAAAGAAAAGCAAATATTGTGACAAAGAAAGGATTAGTCATTAAAAGTGTATAAACCTCAGATATTGGAAGTAATATTAATCCAATCAAAAAAAATAATGCCGTTAAAACTTCATACAGACCTCTTATATGAAAACTTTTGATTGATAGTATTTTAATTAAATTTTTTTTTTCGAAAAAAACTAAATACAAACCTAATAAACTTGATGTAACTAAACCTCTAAGAAAAATTACAGAATATAATGAATTGTCATCACCTATATTTTTTACAACAAGTTTGACATAACTATCATTTATAGAGAATGATAATTGGCCAGCCATCATAAAAAGTACACCTATCGTCCCAACTGAAAATAAAATCTTGATTTTCATAATAAAAAAAAATATTTAACTGATATGTTACAAAGAAATACTTCCAGCCATTTATATGGATTTACTGACTTGAAGTCATTAAATGAAAGAGGCCCTTTAGTTATTTCTTATGGAAAAGGAATATATGTTTACGATACTAAAGGTAATAAATATCTAGATGGAAATTCTGGTCTATGGAATCAGTGTGCTGGTTTTGATCATCCTGGCTTAATTGAAGTTGCAAAAAAACAGTATGAAAAATTTGCTGGCTATCATTCTTTATTTGGAAGATTGTCTGAAGAAACGTTGCAGCTATCTGAAAAAATTATTGAAGTATCACCTTTTGATCAAGGTCGTGTATTCTTTTGTAATTCAGGATCTGAAGCAAATGACACCATGGTCAAAATGCTATGGATGTTAAATGCAAGAATTGGAAAGCCAAATAGACGAAAAATTATAACAAGAATTAATGGATATCATGGCGTTACTTTAGGAGCTTCTTCAATGACAGCCAAACCATATAATAAAGAGTTTGGTTTACCATCTGAAGAATTTATTCATATTGAATGTCCTCATTATTGGAAATATGGATTAGAGAATGAAACGGAAGAAGAATTTTCTCTTAGGATGGCGAAAAATTTAGAAGAAAAAATCATCAAAGAAGATCCAGAAACTATTGCAGGTTTTGTTGCAGAACCTGTTCAAGGTGCAGGAGGTTGTATACCTCCTTCAAAATCGTATTTTGATTTAGTTCAGCCTATATTAAAAAAATATAATATTCCTTTGATTGCAGATGAAGTAATTTGTGGATTTGGTAGAACTGGAAATTTATGGGGTTGCGATACATACAATATAAAACCCGATATAATTATTTCGTCTAAATGCTTAACTGCTGGATATTTCCCTATGGGTGCAGTTATAGTTAATAAAGAATTCTCAGATAAATTTATTGAAGTATCAGAAGAAGCAGAAGAATTTCCACATGGTTTTACAGCTGGTGGTCATCCTGTTGGATGCGCAATTGCCTTGAAGGCAATAGATGTAATTATGAATGAGGGTTTATTAGATAATGTAAAGTTAATGGAACCCTATTTTTTTGAAAGATTAAATGAATTTAATGATTATGAACACATTGGAGAAACTAGAGGTATAGGTCTTATGGCTGCGTTAGAGATGGTAAAAAATAAAGATACAAAAGAACCATTTGAAGGTCATCTTAATATGGGAGATAAAGTTGCTAATTTATCAATTGATAATGGATTAATTTGCAGACCTTTAGGTCCCGCAATTGTTTTGTGTCCTCAATTCATAATTACTAAAAATCAAATTGATGAAATATTTGATTCTCTTCATAAAACTATAAAGCAAGTTTTTAATTAAGTTTCGTATTTAACTATAAAACCTGAATACTTAACATTACTAATGATACTATTTGGAATAACTCCTTCAACTAGAGCTAGTGATGGACCATCTTTAGCTTTTTCAGTAATAGATAGTATACTTTGCATATCTCCTTGAATTATGGCCTCTACTTCATCTTTACTTTCTTTATTTTGAATATAACCATTTAATCCCAAAGATATTGCTAAATCACTAAACCAATGTCTAAAGCCCACTCCCTGAACTTTTCCTTTAATAATAAGTCGATAAGTTTTTATTTCATTTGTATTCATTGAAGTATCAATATAAGTACTTTTTTTTATCAAACAATCCTTCAATTCATTATATGAAAAAAAGTATAGTTTATTCTTCAATTCTTTTATTTTTTGCTGGAATTTTTTTTGTAACAAATGATGCAATAATTAACTACCTAACCCAAACAGATGTAAAATTTTATCATTTCATCTTTTATGGAATACCCATTTATTTATGTTTCCCCTTATATTTATTTTTTAATGGAACTTTAAAAAAAAATATCAAATGTACTAATTATTTTCCTCCTATTTTTAGAGGTTTTTTAAATATACCTTTGCCATTTATTGCTTTTATAACACTTGAACAAATTAAACTTCCAGAATTCACAACATTAAATATGACTTCACCATTGATGGGAACTATTTTTGCTATTTTTTTACTAAATGAAAAGTTAAATCTCTTAACTTATATATCTTTGTTCATTGGTTTTTTAGGTGTGTTATTTGTTATACAGCCGGGATTTGAAAGCTTTAATATTTTTTATCTAATTGTGCTTATCGGAGTATTATTAATTACAATTACAACATTTATTGTAAATAAATATAATCATGTAACTACAAATATTGGATATTTTCTTTATGGTGGTTTCTTTGTTCATTTTATTTCAATACCTTTATTTTTAATGAATCCATTAAAAGTAACCCTTTTTGAATTTATTTTAATTTCAACTGCTGCATTATTTATTAATTCAGCAATGTTTTTTGCAACTACTGCTTTTAAGATTGCACAAAAACATTATGCATCAGTATTTAGTTTGGTTTACCTCCAGGTATTATGGTCATCTTTAGTTGGAATATTTATATTTAATGAATATATGAATTTATATGCTTATATTGGAGCAATATTTATAGTTTTAAGTGGAATTGTTTCGTTACCTTCACAAATAAAACAATTAAAGGAAGCAAATTAATGTATAAAATAATATTATTTTTATTTCTTTTCTTTTTTAGCTATAAATCTTTTTCTAACGAAGTTAAGATCTTAAATGAAACTGTTGGCAATGGTTTAGAGGTAAAAAATCATTCAAAATTATCTGTTCATTACATCGGTAGACTAGAGGATAATACTGTTTTTGATAGTTCTTACGATAGGGGGCAATTTTTTGATTTTCAAATAGGAGTAAGGAAAGTAATCCTAGGTTGGGAAACTGGGTTACTTGGTATGAGAGAGGGTGGAAAAAGAACAATATTTATTCCTTATCAATTAGCTTATGGAGAAAGTGGGGCAGGAAATTTAATTCCACCAAAATCAAATCTTATTTTTGATATTGAAGTAATAAAAGTAATTCCACCTGCATATAAGGAAATAGATGGTTACCAATTAAAATTAGCGATGACTGATGATTTTAAAATTATAGATATTAGAAATGAAGATCAAATAACTAATAAAAATAAAATCCCAGGAGCAATACTGATAACAGCATTTGATAAAAATGGTAATTTTTTTCCAGATTTTTTTGAAAAGTATAAAGAAAATGTTCAAATAGGAGAGAAAGTTATTTTTATAAGCCAAAATGGAGACGTATCTTCAATTTTAGCTAACGGATTTGTTGAGCAGCTTAATCAAGTAAATATTTATCATTTAAAGGACGGAGTATCAGGTTTAGAAAAAATAAATTTTGATTTTGAGTAAATTAAATATCTATTTTTTTATTATTTTCAGCTGCATAATTAATAATAAATTGCCATGCTGATCTACCAGTTCTATTACCTCTTTGTAAACTCCATTTAATTGCTTCTTTTTCAGTCTTATCATTGAAAGGAAGTTTAAATTTTTCACAATACTTAAAAATTATATTAACAAAATCATTTTGAGAAATATTATGAAAGCCAATCCATAGACCAAAACGATCACTTAAACTTATTTTTTCTTCAACACTTTCATCTGTATGAATAGCAGAGGACCTTTCATTTTCTATCATATCTCTTGGCATTAAATGTCTTCTATTAGATGTTACATAAAGAACAATATTTTTAGGCTGATTTTGTATACTTCCATCTAAAGTAGATTTAATTATTTTGTAATCGCTATCTATTTTTTCAAATGATAAATCATCAATAAAAATTAAAAAATTATAATTCTTTAAGTTTGCATATTTTTCATAAATAATTTCAATATCAAAAATATTATTTTTATTTAATTGTATTAATTTTAAATTATTATTTTTTTTATTTATTTCATTAAAAACTGATTTAATTAGTGAGCTTTTACCATTACCTCTTGATCCCCATAACAAGGCATTATTTGTAAAATTTCCTTCAGCAAAATTTTTCGTATTATCATAAATAGTTTTCTTTTGTCTTTCTATTCCAATTAAAAGATCAAGATCTATAAATCTAAAATGAGTGATTATTTTGAGGTTTTTTATTTTACTATCCCAAATAAATGCTTTTCCTCTTGAGAGTGTAAGATTTGATAAAAAATTGCTTAAAAACATTATAAATACTTTATTTGATTTTTCTTATTACACAGTATAATAAATCTCTCAAATTAAATCATCATAGGTACTATTATGGAAGCATTTGGAACATTTTTACCACTTATACTAATATTTGTAGTTTTTTATTTTTTATTAATTAGACCTCAACAAAGAAAAGTTAAACAGCACAAAGAAATGCTATCCAATCTCAAAAGAGGTGATAAAATAGTAACTTCAGGTGGAATTATCGGAACTATTAATAAAGTAGCTGATAATAGGGAATTAACCTTAGAAGTTGCTGAAAATGTTGAAATAAAAATTGCATCCGGAATGGTTGCAGATTTATATGCAATGCCAGAAGTTCAAAAAAAAGAACCACCAAAAGAAGAGAATAAGAGTAAATCTGGCTTCTCTTTATTTTCAAGAAAAAAATAATTTTTTTATTAATGAAAAATTATCCCATCTGGAAATCATTTACAGTAGTATCATTAGTCTTATTAGGAATAATTTTTGCAATTCCTTCAATTATTTATGATGAAAATTCAGAAAATTGGTTTTTAAAAAATAAGATTAATTTAGGTTTAGACTTACAAGGTGGATCATATTTATTATTAGAAGTTCAACTTGATGTTTTATATAAAGAAGAATTAGATAATTTTGTTTATAATGTACGTCAAATTTCCAGAGAACAAAATACAAAAATAGATAATATAAATATTTCTGATAACGAAGTTTTAGTTACTTTTAATAGTAAAGAAAAAATTAAAGATATAAAAGACAGTTTTTTACAAAAGTTTAGAACAGTTACTTTGCAAATAGATAATAATAAATTTTTTATTAAATTAAATGATGAATATAAAAAAAATATGCAAGATGCTGCAATTAAACAATCACTTGAAATTGTTAGAAAACGAATTGATGAAACTGGAACAAAAGAACCGTTGATACAAAGATCTGGTAAAAAAAGAATTCTATTACAATTACCAGGAGTAAAAGATCCAGAAAGGATAAAAGATTTATTAGGTAAAACAGCTAAACTTACTTTTCATTTAGTAGACGATGAAAATTCTTCCGCACTTAATTCAAATTTGGCACCATTTGGTAAAATTATTGTTTCTGATATCAATGATTCAAATATTAAATACTTAATTAATAAAAAAGTTGAAGTTGGAGGTGAAAATCTTAAAAATGCAAATGCTACAAGAGATGAAAATGGAGCTCCGGCTGTAAGTTTTAGTTTTAATGTTGAAGGTGGGCAAAAATTTAGCGTTGTAACAAGAGATAATATTGGAAAACGATTAGCAGTTTTATTAGATGGAGTAGTTATAACCGCACCAAATATACAATCTCAAATTGATGGTGGAAATGGAATAATTACCGGTAATTTTAAAATGGAAGAAGCAGCAGATTTAGCAACATTACTAAGAGCAGGTGCTTTACCAGCACCTTTAGAAATAGTTGAAGAAAGATCAGTGGGTGCTGGTTTAGGAGCAGACTCTATAGCTGCTGGTCAAATAGCTGCTATTATTGGAATGGTTTTAGTATGTACATTTATGATACTAATTTATGGAACTTTTGGCGCCCTTGCTAATATTTCATTAATAGTAAATTTATTTATAATTATTTCATTATTAGGGACAATTGGTGCAACTTTAACATTGCCTGGCATAGCTGGAATTGTATTAACAATTGGAATGGCAGTAGACGCAAATGTTCTAATTTTTGAAAGAATTAAAGAAGAGAGTTTAAAACAAACAAAAGTTTTTCTG
>CACNCW010000009.1 GCA_902619055.1 uncultured Alphaproteobacteria bacterium | reverse complement strand
GAGATATTATATGTATATTTTTAATCCCTTGTTTTGGTAATTCTTTTAATGTTTCACTTGTATATGGCTTTAACCATTCCTCTCTTCCAAATCTACTTTGGAAAGTAGTCATTATCTCATCATCGGATAATCCCATATATTCTTTAACAAGTCTTGTGGTTTTAAGACAAAAGCAATGATAAGGATCACCATTCGTCAAATACCGTTTTGGTATACCATGATAACTAAAAATAATTTTTTGTGGTTTTGAAGTTTTTTTCCAAAATGACTTTATTGAATTTGACAATGCTTCAATATAATTTTTTTCTTCAAAGTACTGATTGATAAAACGCATTTCAGGTATCCAACGCCATTTTTGTAATACATTTGTTACTTCATCAAATGTACTACCTGTTGTTGCAGCACAATATTGTGGATACATAGGTAGAACTAATAATCTTCTTACTTGTTTTTTTTGAAGTTTTAACAAAGCATCTGGAATAGATGGATTGCCATAACGCATCCCAACTTCAAAAACTATATTTTCATTTTTTGAAGAAAAAGATGATTGGATTTTATTTAGTTGTCTGTTTGCGATATCTAAAAGTGGAGAACCCTTATCAGTCCAAATTTGTTTATATGCCTCTGCTGACTTTGATGGTCTTATTTGTAAAATTACTAACTTCAATATAATTTGCCATAAGATTTTAGGTAATTCGATTACTCTAGGGTCTGACAAAAATTGATTAAGATAAACTTTTAGTTCTTTTTTATTTGGAGCATCAGGAGTGCCTAAGTTAGTAATTAAAACACCAATTTTTTCTTTACTCCCGTGCTCATAATCTTTTTCACCTATATATTTAACCATATCTATTAGCTAAATTCTTTTCTGATATTTTCTATAAATAAATGAACATTTTTTTCTGGAGTATTTTTGTTAATTCCATGTCCAAGGCCACAAATCCAGCCATTAAGATTTTCAATTGATTTCATTTTTTTAATAAAATCTTTTAAATCATTAAGAAATATATCTGTTTCGCTTAACATTAATTGTTCATTAAAATTTCCTTGAATAAATCCATGTTTTTGATTTTCAAACATAAATTTAAGATCTATTGTGTGATCATAGCCAAAACCAGCAAAGGGGAAACTGATGATAGAATTAAGATCTGTTAAACTCTTACCTCTTGAATAATAGCCAAGTTTATTTGGAAAAGAAATTGCAATCTCTTCCAAAAATTTTGAATAAATTTCATGAAAATTTATTTTATCTAAATCATACAAGGAGCTATCAAAAATCATGACAAGTTCAACACCTGCATCTAATTGTAATTGAATATTTTTCTTAAGAAGAGGTAAAAGAATTTTTGAAATAAATTCTAAATTCATTTTAGTGTCGATTAAATCAGAGTTATTATTTCCAAATGCATATTTTGATAATGTCCAAGGTCCACCAACAAATCCAATTAAACTTTTATTATTAGGCAATTTCTCTTTTGTTATTTTTATAGCTTCAAATTGAAACTGCATATGCTCAATGCCACGATCAATATTACTATAATTACTAATGTTTTCTGAATTTATATAAGAATTAAATTTAGGTCCTGGGTCAAACTTTAATTCTAAACCAAGTCCCTCCAAGATAAATAAAATATCACTAAATAAAATTGCAATATCGTAATCAAACTCTTGTATTGGACCAAAAGCGACTTCTGCGGCTAGATCTGGAGTTTTACAAAGTTCTTCAAAAGTATATTTTTCTTTCAGCTTGCGATAATGCGAATGGTACCTCCCAGCCTGTCTCATGAACCAAATGGGTGGTGTTTTTTGAATATTTCTTTTGAGAGCATTTTCGAATAAAATATTTGTCATTTTTAGGCTTTTAGTAATTTTTTCTTCCAACTATCATAAGATAGCTCAACAAAAAGATTTTTATCATTACCTAATATTTTACTAATCTCATTGTAAGTATTTCCTGGGCCACAAAAATGATATTTTTCTATAATTTTAGGATATTTATCAATACTCGCCTTAAAAGCTGAACTGCTCATCCAATAAAAGTACTTTTTCTTTTCTATATCTATTTCAAAATCAATAGACTCCAATTGATACGTTTCAATTTTATTTTTTATGGAACTTTCAGGAGATTGAGAATGAGTTAACTTAACCCAAGGATTATTTGTAAGTGAATTAATATCTTTATCAAAATCCTCACCAAGACCATCTGAAGTTCCATTAACCCAAATACCTCTTTCAGATAAATTTTTCCATGTTCTTAAACCACTAGTCCAAATAACATTATTTGATTGGATTTTTGACTTATCTGGGATTGAGCTAATTCGTGAAACATAAATACATTTATTTTGTAAATTATTTATATCATCAACATTTTCATTTAATTGATTTCTAGAAAATATTTTATAATTTTTTAAATTTTCAGGATAAATTTCATCTGTTGTATTACTAGAAAAACTTATATCTTTTGGATCAATAAAATCCCAGCTCTCAAAATGATTGCCATTTTCATCTTCACCTCTTTTAGATACAACTAATCCTAATTTATGTGAGATGTAAGATACTCCTACTTTTTGGTGACATCCTCCTCCATAATTTTTTAAAATATTTCTTTCTTGAATAACATTTGAATAATCTTTGGAAAAATTAATATCATTTAAAATTTCGTTAAGTTTATTATCTTTAATTCTTGTTTCAATCGCTAGAGCTCCTTGTCCAGGAGAACAAGGATTTATAGACAATGGTAAAACAGACCATAGACATTCGTTAATATATTTTTTTAGAGTTTTTTTTAATTCATTAAATTCAGAATAATTATTTAAAAGTAATCTATCAATTGCTGCCTTAGCAACAATGAAACCATCACTATTAGGATCTTCCAAAAATTTTTTAAATCTAGTGGGTATGTTACCTCTTATATTTTCAAAGCAAACTTCATCAAACTTTTGTGGAAGATAATTTTCAATAAAATTTTCTAAATTATATTGTCTTCGAGGCGATGAGCAAAGAATAGTAATTTTCTTACTATCTAATGTTATGTTTTTTTTTAAGAATAATATATCTCGTTTATCAGCACGTTTTAATGTAGCAGCAATTTTAGTTTTCTCACCAACTTCAATTGGAAGATCCTTCCATGAGTGAACAATTAAATCACATTTATTATTTATTAATTCATCTCTTAAATCATTAGTAAAAACACCTTCTGTTGGCATTTCAGAAAGAGGGGTCTTTAGATCTTTATCTCCAGAGGTACTTCTCGTTAAAAATTCTATTTCTACAAAAGGATTTTTTGATTGCAAATAATCGGAAAACTCACGTGCTTGAATAATTGCTAAGTCACTTTTTCTCGATAAAACTCTAATTTTCATGGATTACATTTATTTAGATAGCACTATATAATAAAATTACTAATGGTTGAATTTAAAGGTACAAAATCTTCGTGGGGCTTGGTTGCAAAACTTTTTCATTGGTCATTAGCACTTCTTCTTTTTTGGCAAGTTGCAACAGGGATTAGCCTTCATAATATGGAATTTTCTCCTCTTAAAATGGGTTTTATTATTACTCATAAATTTTTTGGCACCTTAGTCTTTAGTTTAGTTGTACTTAGATTAATGTGGAAATACATATTTAATACTCATCCGAAATATGAAAATATTCCTTTATTTCATAAATTGGTTTCGAATTTAGTCCATTTTGTACTTTATGGTTTAGTTATTCTTATTCCTATTCAAGGTACCTTTATGACATGGCTTGGAGGAGAAGATGTCCATCTCTTGGGATTAATTAAAATACCACCTTTAATCGAAGAGAACTTTTTTCTATACCCTCAAGCTCTAGCTATACACTACTACTCAGCACTTATATTAACAGCTCTTTTTTCACTTCATATTGGAGCGGCGCTGTATCATCGATTTATGATTAAAGATAAATATGGTGTCTGGAAGAGAATGTCTTTTAGCGGAAAAAAGGTGTGACAATTCATTCAATTAAATACTTACAATTAAAGATTGGGTAAGATATCTAACATTTATGCAATACAAAAATTTCTTTAAATCTGAATTAAAAAATCTTAAAGAACAAGGTCTTTATAGGGACTTTAGAAACATAGACAGACCTATAAAAAGTTTTCCAAATGCAGATGAAAGTTTTAAAAATAAAGAAAGAGAAGTTGAGGTTTGGTGCTCCAATGACTATCTAAACATGAGCCAGCATCCAGAAGTCGTAAATGAAATTGTAAAAACACTTCTTGAATATGGATCAGGTTCAGGTGGAACAAGAAATATTTCTGGTACATCAACCTATCATACTGAACTTGAAAAAAAACTGGCAAATGTTCACAATAAAGACGCAGCATTAGTTTTTGCTTCTGCGTATACAGCAAACCAATCTACTTTATGGACTTTAGGAAAAAAAATTAAAGATATTGAGATATTTTCTGATGAATTAAATCACGCATCTTTAATACAAGGTATTAAAAATAGTGGAGCTAAGTGTCATATATTTAAACACAATGACATTGATCATTTAGAACAGTTACTAAAAGATTCAAATGTAGATAATCCTAAGTTAATCGTTTTTGAAAGTTTATACTCTATGGAAGGTATAAGATCGCCTATAGTTAAAATTGTAGAGTTAGCAAAGAAATATAACTGTATGACATATCTAGATGAAGTTCATTCAGTAGGACTTTACGGTGAAGAAGGTAAAGGTATTGCAGTAGAAATGGGAGTTGAAGATAAAATAGATATTATTAATGGAACTTTAGCGAAAGCATATGGTCAAATGGGAGGTTATATTGCAGCTAGTTCAGAAATAATCGACTACATTAGGAGTTTTGCACCAGGTTTTATTTTTACAACTTCAATCTGCCCATCAATTGCTGCAGGAGCAGCTAAAGCAATAGATATTGTTTCTCTGGCAGAACAACTAAGAATAAGAATAAAAGAAAATGCTGCTTTAATAAGAGAAAATTTAGATTCCTTAGCAATTCCTTATTTGGACACAAATTCTCATATTGTAGCGGTATTAATTAATGATCCTTTTTTATGCAAAAAAGTATCTAAAGATTTAATTGATGATCATGGTATCTATGCACAACCAATTTTTTATCCAACTGTACCAAAAGGTCTAGAAAGACTAAGGATAACTGTTACCCCAAAACATAGAAAAGAGCATATTGAAAAAATGATTAAGGCTCTTGATACAGTTTGGTCTAAAAATAATTTACCAAGAAAAAATATTAATAAAATTACAGCAAATATTTAAGTTTTAATATTGATATCAATCTGCCTCGCAGCAAAACCATAATAAACTACGGCTAAAGTTATAATAAAGCCCCCAATTATTACAGTTGTACTTGGAACTTCATTAATTCCAAAAATAGGAAGCCATACCCAGAGAACTCCTCCAACAACTTCCATTAACGATAAAAGTGCAAGCTCAGCCGAGGGTAAATATTTTGCTCCGAGACTATAAAGTATCAAACCAGCTGCAACAATTAATCCATGAAGTATACTTAAATAATTATTTATTTCAGGCATTAAAATAAAAGGTTCAAAAGAAAATCCTAAAACAAAGAATGCAAATAGTGCACAAAATAGTCCAGCTAAAACAACTGTTGTAAATTTTGGCGTTTCAGGTTTCCATCTTATTGTTACAGTATACAAAGCAAAACCAGTTGCAGAAATAAATCCTATTATTGCTCCTAAAGCAGTTCCTGAGATACTATCATTAATAATCATTACGCAAACACCTATAAAAGCTACAACCATGGCAATTAATGTTGATCTTTTAAGTATTTCACCAAGAACAAAATAACCAACAATAGCCGCAATAAAAGGCATAGCTGCTAACATAAATAATGTAACAGCAGCTGTAGTCATAGTAATAGAAAAAATAAATCCTGTAAAAGCTGTAGCTAGGAATAATCCACCAAGTATTGATGATGTTCCTATTTTGAGAAAATTTTTATAAAAGGCAAATCCTTCCTGAAAAAATAAATATATAAGAAGAATAATTGAAATTGTTAAACCTCTATAAAATAAATATTGAAAAACATATTGATGGCCATCAACCATATATCTAACAGTCAACGCTCCAAAACTCCAAAAAATTCCTGCAAGAAAAACTACACAAAAAGCATATAAATAAGAATTTTGACTCATTGTTTAAAGGTCAAATCATTAAATTTGATAAAAGTAAATTAATATTTTAGTTATTTATTTGAATACCAGTTTCTTTACTTCCTGAGATCTTAAAATTAACTTTATTATCATCATTTTTTTGTATTTCAGATACGGTTGACATTTTGCAACTATAAATAAAAAGAAATAAAAAAATTATTGGCAACTGCCTATAGAACCAAGAGCACATTTTTTACCATCTATCCATATAGCATTCGATAAATTTGCTTCATCAAACATTGCGCCTGAAATGTTAGCGCCAAGTAGGTTTGCCTCATAGAGATTTGCACCTTTAAAAGTTGCTCCAAAAAGATTTGACCCTTCGAAGTTTACTTTAGCAAGATTTGCATTGTCAAAATTAGCATTATTGCAATTTGCTCCTTGTAAATTTGAAGCATATAAATTTGAATTACTAAAATTTGAGAAGATAAAATTACCAATAGATAGATTTGAATTATTAAGCTGGGATTTTTCGAAATTAGATAAAGATAAATTTACGCCTGACATTTGAGAGTTTGCCAAGCCAGTACCAGATAGATCTAGATTTTCTACAAAATTGCAATTTGTCCAGTCAACCTCATTTGCTGGTTGATCACTACATGCTGCAAAAACTGCAGTTGGAGAAAATAAAATTAAAATTAGTATAATTATTTTTTTCACTAATAAATCTTATGATTAGTTTATGTTGAATTTAAGGCAAATTATCTTGAAGTAAGTTTAAGTTCTATTCTTCTATTTTGCTGATAATCGCGATCTGTATCACCATTACTAATAGGATAAAACTCACCGTATCCAGCAGCAGCTAAACGATCTGGAGCAAATCCTATATCTAAAAGAAGTTTCAATACGGAGTTTGCTCTAGCTGTTGATAATTCCCAATTTGATGGAAACTTAAATGTATTAATAGGCCTTTTATCAGTGTGACCTTCAACCATAATAATCCAATCAATTTCTGATGGAATATCAACTGTTGTTTCTTTTAAAGTTAAACCAATCTCACTTAATTTTTCTTTACCTGATTCTTGTAAATCGGCAGAGGCAGAATCAAACAAAAGTTCTGTTTCAAATATGAATCTATCGCCGACAATTTTAATATCTTCTCTATCACCTAAAATTGCCTGTAATTTACCAAAAAATTCAGATCTATATTTTTGTAATTCAAAAACTTTGGAAGTTAAAGCCTTATTTAATTTTTCTCCTAAAACTTCTATTTCTAAATCTTTAGCTAATATATCTATTTCGTTCGCTTCTAAAGCTGAATTTAGAATAGATATTTCATTCTTTAATATATCTATTTCATTTGATAATAAATTAATTTGCTGAAGGGTTTGTTCGGCCTGTATTTGCATTTTCTCTATTTCTTTAAGTGATGTTTCTTCTTTGATTTTACTATCTTCTTCTATTGATAAAATTTGGTTTTTAAGATTGCTTAACTGAACTTCTTGGGCAACTTGTTTTTCCTCAGACAGAGATAATATATTATTTAACTCTGAAATTTTTCCTCTCAAGTTAAAGATAGTGCTATCTTTTTGAATAAGATCTTTATTTAATCTTGCTAATTCCTCATTTTTAAATCTTATTGCATCTAATTGCTCTTTAAGTGTGGCGTCTTTTAAGCCTAGACTATCATTTATTTCAAGTAAATCATTTGTTAGTTGTTGGTATTGAAATATTTGATCTTGAAGTGCAACTTCATTATCATTCAATTTTTGATTAACAAGATCTAATTCTAATATTTTTTCATTTAAACTTTTTTCACTTTGCTCAAGTTTTTCATTTAATAATTTTAGTTGATCTATTCTTGTTGCTAGTGCTTTATTAATTCTTTCTCCCAGCCCTTCAGTTTCAAGTAAAGCAATTTCTTGACCTTCATAGGTTTCTAGAGCGTTTGCAACTATTCTTAACTCTTTTAAAAGACTGCTAATTTGTTCAGATAAAGCAATAATATTTTGCTCCTGAACAAACAATTCTGATCTTTTTTTTGCAACATCTGTTTGTAATTGTTCGCTTAAAAGTTGTTCACTTTGTAAAATTAATTGAGTATCTTCAAGTTCTTTCTTAGTTTCAGAAAGAGTTGAAAGAGCTTCCTCTTTATCTTTAGTTTCAATAACTAATATTTTTGAAAGTTCATTAATTTGTGATCTTAAATCTTGGAGTGCTTTATCCCTTCCGGATATAGCATCACTTAAGTATATTTGTGAAACTGTAAAAACCATTAATACAAAGATAATTACAATTAATAATGTAGCTAAAACATCTACAAAACCTGGCCAAATATTTGTTGTATCAGCAAGTCTATTTTTTAAAGACCTAGTAGACATTATTATTTTTTAATTTTCTTTAATTCTTTTTCAATATTCTGAAAATACTCTTTAACTTTTTTTGCTTCTAATATTCCATTTTTACTTAACGCTTCTGTTAAGTTCATAAGTGAAGACTGTGTATTTAACTGAGAAGATAAAAAATTTGATAGTTGTTTATCAAGATTGGATGAGTTAGAATTTATTTTAGTAAGTATTTCATTAAATTTATCTAAATTTTTTGAAATTTTAGTTTGATTTTCAGATGATTTTTTAAAAGCATTTAAAAGATTTTCTAAGTTATCATAAATTTTTTGAATTGCCTCACCAGTTGGTTTATCTTCAACTTTAGAGAAATCTGGAGATGAATTAGAATTGATTATTTTCTCAAAGTATTGACTAAATTTATTTTGTGCTTGTCCAAGATTTAGATCAAGTAATCCTAATATTAAAGAACCAGCTAAACCCAACAATGAACTACTAAATGCAATACTCATTCCTTCTAGTGGAGCATTTAAGCCATCTTTAAGAGAATTAAAAAAACCTGCAACATTTGTATCATCTATACCCAGGCCACTAATAACATTACCAACAGATCCAATCGTTTTAAGAAGTCCCCAGAAAGTTCCAAGAAGTCCTAAAAAGACTAGCAGTCCAACTAAATAACGAGAAGTTTCTCTAATGCTAATTAAAGTCATGTCTGAATTTTCTATCAACCTATTTATTGATGAACTTTTAAAAACAAATTTTCCATCAAGATTTTTCAATTCAAGAGAAATATTTTTGTCTTGCCCTCTTAAAGTAGAGAATGCTTCTATAGAATTTGTAATATTAAAGTTGGAGTAAGATATATATTTATAATTTAAATTAATGAGATGGAATAAATTAAATACAATTCCAACTAACAGGGCTAATAAGATTATAACATTAATAAAGATATTTGATAAAAAAGCATTTTGTAAAACTGGATATAATAAAACCACAATAACAAAAGTAGCGATTAAAAATATTGATGCCCTAATAATATAATTGTTAAGTGATTGTGCCATAAATAAAAGATTATATCACCTGTGTTTGAAATTCAATAAATATAAAGAGCTTAATTGTAGATATAATTTCTTGTGAGAGGCAAATTGTCAATATTCTTTGCTATTTGTATTTGAAAAACAACATTACCCATATTGACAAAGGAATACTTACTTGCCAAAAGATAAAACTCCCACATTCTAAAAAAACGCTGATCAAACATCTTTATAATTTTATCCTTATTTTTCATAACATTTTGATACCATTTGGAAAGTGTGTAAGCATAATGTAGTCTAAGCACTTCAACATCAGTAACATTTATATTTAATTTTTGTGTTTCATTCATTACTTCAGATAATGATGGAATGTAACCACCAGGAAATATGTATTTTCTTATCCAAGGACTAGTAGCTGTCGGCTTACCTCTTTGACCAATTGTATGTAAAAGAAAAACACCATTTTCTTTTAGAATATCATTAGCTATACTTAAATATGTTTTAAAATATTTTACTCCAACATGCTCAAACATACCAACTGATACTATACGGTCATATTTTTCAATCTCATTTCTATAATCTTGTAATGCAAAAGAAACTTTGTCATTCAGACCCTCTTTCTGTGCTCTTTCAGAAGCGGTTTTAAATTGATTTTCTGAAAGTGTAATTCCTTTTACTTTGGCTCCAGTAGATTTTGCTATTTCAATTGCCATTCCGCCCCAGCCACATCCAATATCAAGTACATTCATATTTTCCGTAATTTGTAGCTTTTTAATTATATGTTGTTTTTTATCTTTCTGTGCTTGGTCTAAACTAATATTTGGATTATGAAAATATGCGCAAGAATATTGCATATCCTGATCGAGGAATAACTTATATAAATCCTCATTTATATCGTAGTGGTGAGCTACATTTTTTTTTGAATTTAGAAGCTGATTAATTTGCTGAAATGGCATAAAAATAGAGGATAAATATTCATAAAATTTATAAAACTTATTGTTAGAAATAAAGTCATCATAACAATTAGTTATTAAATTAAGAAAGTCTTCTATAGTGCCTTTTTCAACAACTAACTCTTCATTCATATATGCTTCACCTATATGAAGATTAGGGTTTAAGAATAGTTTTCTTTCAATAGATTTGTTTTTTAATCTTATACAAACGTGAGGGTTTGAATTTCCAAATTTATAAATCTTATCATTAGAATCTATGATTTCTAATGTTCCGTCAAAGTTAAGTTTTTTCAGTACACTGAACAACATGTTTTTTTATTTTAAGAAAAACATCTCTTATGTCAATAACTCTAAATTATTAACATTTGATGAGAAAATAATTTGTAGAGATTGACTTAAGCGGCAATGCGACGATTTTTTTGAGCTTCTTTTTCTTTTTTAAGCTCTTTTTCGTCAATATACGCAACATCACAGTGACTCTGACAATAAGGCTTACCAGCAACGGTATCAGCTTCACAAAAATGAAAATCTTTCTCTTGTGGATCTCCAATTGGCCATTGGCAACTTGAGAAACTGTGCATCACACTGTTTTGTTTAAAATAATTTTTTAATATAGACATAATAGTTTTATTAATTTCGAGGTAGTTTATA
Source organism: uncultured Alphaproteobacteria bacterium (assembly GCA_902619055.1). The sequence continues at coordinate 14,216 of CACNCW010000009.1, read as the reverse complement.
TTTATGAAAAAACCAGTATTCAACATTAAATATAAAAAAGTTGTTAATTATCAATATGTTAGTATCTTAATCTTTTTGACCTACTATATGTTGATGAATAATTTATAAGAAAAACGAATCGGTTTATCGAAAAAATAAAATTACAAACAATAATGCCAAAAAAAACAGATAGGATTTGATAACAAAACTTTTAGTTAGTTTGGATTTAGGAGGTTTTCTCAAATATATAAAGAAAACAATAGTACTCCAAAATAATAAAAGTATTACCCAGCCTGTTAAAAATGCATAATAAAAATCAACAGACATTAGTTCCCTAAAGAATTAATCTATATTGCGCAGTGTAAACCCGTTTTTTGGATATATTTTTGATGATATTCTTCTGCTTTATAGAATTCCTTAGCTTCTGATATTTCAGTAATAATATTTAATCCTGCACTTTTGGCATATTCATTTTTAGAATGAATAGATTTATTTTTTTGATCTTCGTTATAATAGTATATCGCTGACCTATATTGTGTTCCAATATCGGGACCTTGTCTATTTAAAGTGGTAGGATCATGACACTTCCAGAAAACCATCAAAAGATCTTCATAAGATATTTTAGAGTTATCAAATTCAACTAAAACAACCTCAGTATGATTTGTATTTCCTTGGCAAACACTTTCATAAGAAGGGTTAATAGTATCGCCTCCAGAATAACCAACTAAGGTATTTATTACACCTGGAGTTTTACAAAATGTTTCTTCCACACCCCAGAAACAACCTGCCCCAAATAATGCTTTTTCCATACTTATAAATATATATGTAATATAAAATATATCAATTTTTATGAGTCCAAAATTTAAAATTTTATATAAAAAGAATATTCACGACGGTTTCTTTAAAATGAATGAAGTTACTCTTAAATACAAAAAATATGATGGAAATTGGAGTAATGAAATAAAAAGAGAGTTATTTGGTGGTGCACAAGTATCTGCAGTCTTACCATATGACCCTATAAATAAAAAAATTGTTTTAATTCAACAGTTCAGACCTGGGACAATATCTAAAGATAATCAAAATTATCTAGATGAAATAGTTGCTGGAATAATTGACCCTGGCGAAACTCCAGAAGATACTGCAAAAAGAGAATGTTTGGAAGAAACTGGATGTGAAGTAAGCAATCTTACATCTATACAAGGTTACTTTCCTGCCCCAGGATCATCTGAATCTTATTATAATCTTTTTTTAGGCGAAGTAGTTGCTCCAGATAAAGAAATTATAAGAGGTCTAGAGAATGAAAATGAGGATATACTAGTTAAAAGTTATAATTTTGATGAAGTAAAAACAAAGATGAATAAAAAAGAAATTTTAAATGGGATTACGCTAATAGCATTACAATGGTTTTTTTTAAACATTGAACGAACTTAAGTTCCTATACCTCTTTCATAAGGTTGAACTAATTCTTTACAAATTAAGTTCATATCTAAAGTCTCAACATTTTTATCTATAGTTTGATATTCCTGACACTCATATAACTCATCATCCTTTTGGAGAACTGTAACAAATAAGATTATTGTTAAATCATTTACAACCTCTATGTCACTTATAGCGTAGCTTTTTACTTCAAATCCTTCATTAATAAGATCTTTATAAGATTTCTCTGACTCTAACCATTGATCTATATTTGGATTAGCTATTGATAGATTAGAAAAAAACAAAAATACAGAAAATAAAAAAATAGTTAGTTTGCGTTTAGCCATTGTAGAACTTCGTTTATATGTTTGTTAGGAGGAAAAATAGGGTAGAATACTTTTTTAACAATATTTTTTTCCACAATAAGAGTTAATCTTTTAAAATAAATTTTGTTTTCAATTTCAAAATAAGGCATTTTTAATGAATTGAGCAAAATATGTTCTGAATCACTTAAAACATCATAAGGAATTACTAATCTATCAGTCATTTCCTTAATATAATCTATTGTTTGAGTCGATATTCCTATGGGCAGCGCATTTAGTTTGATTAATTCTTCATAATTATCTCTAAAACTACAGGTCTCCACAGTACACCCGATGGCTCCTGGTGTTTGATTCCAATTTTTAGGTAAACTTTCATTGGGATTACCTGTCATAGGATAAAAATATAAAATTAAACGAAAAGTGTCAGATCTTTTTATTTTTAATAGATTTCCCTGTTGATTTTTAAGAGAAATATCCGGCAAAAACTTATTTAAAAGATGATCAGCTTTTCCATCATTTTGCGGTTTAGGAAATTTGCTATAATCCATACTAATTTGTCTTGTATAATCCAATTCTATATACCATAAGATAGTTTTATGACTCAAATTAAACCTCTATCTAGTATGGAAACTCCTCGCTTTGCTGATGTTGCTACTTTTTTTCGTCTACCTGTTGTGAAAGATTTAAATCAATTAGATTACTGTGTTGCAGGTGTACCATGGGATGGTGGAACTACTAATAGACCTGGAGCTAGACATGGTCCTAGAGAAATCAGAAATGCATCATCACTTGTAAGACTTTATCACCCAATTTCACTTAAGAGTCCTTATGATAAATTTAATATAGCAGATATTGGTGATTGTCCTGTGAACCCAGCAGATTTAGAAGATAGTTTAAATAAAATAGAAAAATTTTACTCTAATATTTATAATTCCAAAACAATTCCATTATCAATTGGAGGTGATCATTTAGTTAGTCTTCCAATTCTTAGAGGAATTGCGAAAGAAAAACCTCTAGGTTTATTTCAGTTTGATTCTCATTCTGATACTTGGGATACCTATTTTGGAGGATTTAAATATACACACGGTACACCATTTAGAAGAGCTATAGAAGAAAATCTGATAGATCCAAAAAAATATGTAATCCTTGGTCTTCGTGGGGCTTTATATGATCCTGAAGATTTGAGTTGGGCTAGAGATCAAGGTGTAACTATTATTACTATAGATGATTATTATGAAATAGGATTTAATAAATGTATTGAAAAAATTTATGAAGTTCTAGCTAATACAGATACTTATTTTACATTTGATATTGATGGAATAGACCCAACTTTTGCACCAGGTACTGGAACTCCAGAAGTTGGAGGCTTTAATGTGAGAGAGGCACAAACTATTATAAGAGCACTAAACAAAATCAATTTTGTAGGAGGTGATGTTGTAGAGGTATCACCACCATTTGATGTAAATAATATGACTTCATTAGTAGGAGCAACAATTGCCTTTGAAATGCTTTGTACTATGACAAAAGTAAATTAAAATTCTTCAAAGTTTGAAGCTCCAACACATAAAACATTTTTTAAATCTAGATATTTATTAATATTATCTTTATTGACTCCACCTGTTGGAATAAATTTTATATCCTTTAAAATATTTTCAATTGATTGTAATTTTTTTTGCTCTCCATTTAAATTTGCTGGAAAAAATTTAATTATTTTATAACCTTTTTTATATAGATATATAAATTCACTAACTGTTTCAGCTGCAGGAATATATAATAAATTATTAATTTCTAAAACCTCATCAACAATTCCAGGAGAAACAAAAAAGTTAAAATTATGATCTTGACCTTTAATAAAATCTTCTTTTGTTAAAACTGAGCCCAACCCAAATTTATGTTTAGTAAAATATTTTTGTAATTCTAATGCTATATCAAAAGATTGATTTTCTCTCAGTGTTACTTCAATATATCGAATAGATCTATTTTTCTCTAAATATTTGCTTAAGCGATCAATATCATTGCTTAAACTTGTGGTATTAAGAATTGGTAAGATTTTTTGTTCTTTTAGTTTTAATTCTAATTCGCTATTTAACATCAACTATTGCTCCTTTTTGCATGATTATCTTCGAGCCCAGAAGACTAGCTTCTTTCAGAGCTAAAGCTGGATCGTTATGAATAATAAAATTTGATACGTAGGCAGCATTAAATCCATCTCCAGCTCCTGAAGTATCAATTACTTTTCTAATAAATTTATTTCTTATTGTATATTTTTTTTTATTTTTAATTGAGTAAGTTAATTTAGCATTTTGTCTAAATATACCATGATCTATTTTGTATTTATTTATTAATTTTTCAAAATTTCTTAAACTATTATCATTTTTCCAAAATTTTAGATCCTCACCTGACACAAAACAAATATCAATGAAATTTAAAATAGAATGCAAAAAATTGTTTAAATTTTTTTTAGTCCATCGATTAATTCTAATATTAAAATCAAAGATAATTTTTACTTTTTTATTTTTTAATAATTTTAACAAATTAACAAAATTACTTATTTTAGATTGATCAATAATTGAAAGTGTAATTCCAGAAAAATAGATATAATCAAAATTCTTCAAATTTTTAAATAATGAAACAAAATCTATATTATTAAAGTAATTTTTTGCTGCACTATTATCTCTCCAATAAAAAAATTGTTTTTCTCCGTTATTTCTATTCTTAATTAAATATAAACCAATTTCATGACTATTAACTTGCTTGATTAATTTTGTTGAAATTTTTTTAGAATTTATGAATTCCAAAACTGATCTGTTTACACTAGTTTTACCAATGGCTGTAAGAAAAGAGACATCAAAATATTTTTTATCAATATAGTTACAAAAATTTAGTGTATCACCTGCAAATGATTGTTGAAAAATATTATTCTTAGTATTGGCAATTTCAATCATACATTCACCAACTGAACAAATTTTTGTTTTCATTATTAACTTTAGTCGTGATGAAAAACTTCTTCCATACTAGACCACCATTCTCCTTTTTTTCTATTTGGGTCTGGAATTTGACAAGGTCCACAAACACTCCACCACTCTTGAACTTTAGGGTTTGAAGCCATTAGCTTGTTATCTCTATCAAGATTGTCTCCATGATATTCAACATATCCAAAAAGAGTATTTTTATGCAAATATATAGAATAATTCTTAAAATTAAGTTCTGTTAGATTTTCTAAGACTTCAGGCCAAACATTTGCATGAAGTTTTTTATATTCTTCTATTTTTTCCTCTTTAATGCCAAGAGTCATACCTAATCTAATCATTTATAAATATTCCTTTCTTGTTATTTTAAAACAGTATGCATGCTCGCATGGTTTATTATCTGGTCTTGTTAAATGGAGTCCATCTCTGGTATGTTTCCATTCTACTTTATCAGTACTTCCTAATAATTCTACCCTTTCAATTTCATTATCAAAAAGTTTATATATACTTTCTATCGTAAAATCTTTGCTTGGCCATCCTAATGCAGTTGCATACAAAAAATTATCTTTTGTAGTGAACCGAAAATCTTTAGCAGTATAAATTAGTTTTGCTCGATTATCTGAAAAAGGTCCTGCTTCATTCATTTTAGTTGGACCTTCTCCATATTGATCCCATGTTTCTGTTTCAAATATTGCTTCTCCATTTACATCAAGCCAATTTCCAATACCTTCTAAAAGATTTTTATCTTCTTCTGGAATTGTTCCATCAGGTTTTGGCCCAATATTTAAAAGCATGTATCCATTTTTACTAACATTATCTATTAAGTAGTGAACTAAATCTGTCGTAGTTTTATATTTTGAATTCTTCATATAAGCCCAAGCACTTCCATCGTGGACTGTAGTATCAGTAATCCAATCATAGTGGGTTAATTCTGACTCTCTTCCTAGTTCAAGATCTAATAATCCAGAACCGGGAGGAAGATCATGCCATTTATAAGATACTACTACTTCATTACCCCACTCAGTTTCTTTGTTATAATAATATGAAAGAAAATCTTTTTTATACTTTTCATGAATAAATCTAATTCCAAAATCAAACCATACATAGTCTGGTTTATAATTATCTACTACTTCTTTTAATCTATTTAACCATCTATCATGAAAAGCTTTACTGGGCTTGTCTTGATGTTCATTTTTTCTTCCCCAATGATCTGGATATACAGCCTGATTTCCTATTAAATCTAAATTGTGAGGTTCACCATATAAACTTTCATATTCCTTTTTTGATGTATCAAAATGATTATTCCAATGTGGGAAAAAAAACCAGTTTTCAGCATGATGCATTGCTACCATATATTTCATCCCTTTATTTCTGATTGCTTTTTCAAGTTCTCCAACAATATCTCTTTTTGGCCCCATCTTGGATGCACACCATTCAGTATCAGAACAATTCCACATTGGGAAACCATCATGATGCTCTGCTACTGGTCCAGCAAATTTTGCTCCAGATCGATAATACAAATCTGCCCACTCTTCTGCGTTAAATTTTTCAGCAGTAAACATTGGTATAAAATCTTTATATCCAAATTTAGATGGATGACCATAATGTTTACAATGATAATCAAACTGAGGACTAGGAGGTCTGTACATCCAATAAGGATACCACGTTACATTGGGTCCAGCAGCTGGAACTGAATAAATTCCCCAATGAGCATAAATACCAAACTTTGCTTTTTTAAACCAATTTGGTGTTTGATGTTGTTTTATTGATGACCAAGTTGGCTCAAAATAGTTTTGTTTCATCACTTAATTAAATTTAAATTTGTATAATCTTTTAAAGACTATAAAATTGAGTTGCATTTCGAGAAAATATTTTATTTTTTTCATCTTCAGAAAAAGAATTGCAATAATTCATTGCTAAATCAAACCAATTTGAATAGTTATCTGCCATTGTTAAAACAGGCCAATCACTCCCCCACATTAATTTATCAGATCCAAAAGTATTAAGAATAAAATCAATATAAGGATCAAGCTGTTCTTTTGTATAATTTGGACCAACTTCAGTGAGAATTCCTGAGAATTTACAATAAACATTACTTGCATTTGATAGTTCAGTCATATCTTTTTTCCATTGGTCAATTTCAGATTTAGTAATCACGGGCTTAGCAATATGATCAATAACAATAGGAAGGAAATCATATTTTTTAACAAATTGTATAAGATGTTGAAGATGATTTGGTCGAACTAAAGCGTCAAAAGTTAAATTTTTTGTATTTAAATAATTTATATTTTCTTTTAGGTGATCATTTAACATCCAAGCATCATCTTGGATATCGTGTATCATAGGTCTAAAACCTTTTAAAAATTTATTCTCAGAAAGTTTATCAATGTCATCTTTAGCATTGTTACTATCTAAATCAACCCAACCCACCACACCTGCAATAAATTCATATTTAGATGCTAAACTTAATGTAAATTCTGTTTCAGCAACTGTGTCAGCAGCTTGGACAATTACTGTTTTAGTAATATTTTTTTGTTTTATAAGTGGCTCAAGATCTTCTGGAAAAAAATCTTTGTATAAGACTTTCATATCTGGAGTCATCCATGAGTAATCTCCTCTTGCAAGTTTCCAAAAATGTTGATGACTATCTACGTACATTTATTTCCAATAAGTACCATTATTATAATCGAATTCATTAAGAGAACTATCTTTAATTTTTACAGAATACCCTGGATTTGTAGGAGTCACATATCCACCATCTTTAATTATTGCTGGGTTTTCAAAATGTTCAGAACAGCTTTCTGCATATTCACTTAATAATAAATCATGATTTGAAATTATAAACTTGTTGATTAGATTTAAATGCTGAACATATTCACATAAACCAACACCACCTGCATGAGGAATAACCGGGGTATTAAACTTACTAGCTATTAAAAGAACTGGTAAAATTTCATTTATACTTGCTATTCTACAACTATCAATTTGGCAGTAATCTAAAGATTTGTTTTCTATAAATTGTTTAAACATAACTTTATTTTGTATCATTTCTCCAGTTGCAAGATTAACTTCAGGATGTGCATCTTTAATTTTTTTAAAACCTAAAACATCATCAGGATTAGTTGGTTCTTCATAAAATAAAATATCAAATTGTTTTAGTTTTCCAATATTTTCTATAGTCTCGTTAACACTCCAGATTTGATTGGAATCTACCATCAATTTATTATTATTACCTATTAATTCTCTTACTAACTTACAGCGATGGATGTCCCTTTCTATATCTTGACCAACTTTCATTTTAAAATGAGTCCAGCCCTTACTTAAATTTTCTTCAACTAGTCTTTTCATTTTTTCATCCGAATATCCTAACCAACCAGCTGCTGTTGTATATGCTGGAAAAATAGTGGAATTTAAATCGTCTAAATTTGAAGGTAAATTTGTTTTTTTCTGATCGATTATTTTAGCTGCTTCATCTTTAGTAATTACATCGTCAATATAAGAAAAAGAGAGTTTATCTAATAAATCTCTTGTTTCTAATTCTATTATGTATCTCCATAGAGGTTTTTTATGAAATTTAGAAATTAAATCCCATATTGCATTAAAAAAAGCTGCAGCTGCAAGATGTGTTACACCTTTTTGTGGCCCTACCCATCTTAATTGACTGTGGTTTGTAATTTTTTCCCATATGGATGCAATATCCTTTTCTATTTCTTCAACATTTTTTCCAATAATAAATTCTTTAAAATATTCTATGACGGTACAACAAAGATCATTACCTTTTCCAATAGTAAAGGTTAATCCAATACCGGTTAAATCTTTTTGATCTGTAAATATTGTAACATAAGTTGCAGAGTAGTCACAATCAACATGAACAGCATCAGTTCCCAAATTATCTTTTGATGTTGGAAAACGGATATCCTGAGTTTTAATATCAATTATTTTCATATTGGACATCTTTCATCAATTAGTTTTTCATTAAGTAAATCTTTCCACAAATCTTCAGGGATAGGAAAATTTAAAAAACCTAAGTTTTGCTCCACTTGATCAAGCCTATCCATGCCTAATATCATGGAAGTGACAAGTTTATTAGTATAACAAAATTGTATTGCTGCTGCCGGAACAGGCACATCATATTTTTTACAAATATTTGCAATTTTTAAATATCGTTGTTTAACTTCTTCTGGAATTTTATCATAAAAATAAGTAATATTTTCACCTACACCTTTAGCTAAAATTCCTGAATTAAAAATTCCTGCAAGAATAATTCCTATATTATTTCTTTCAGCAATAGGGAAAAAATCATTGAGAGCGTTTTGATCCAATAATGAATACCTGCCTGCAAGAACCATACAATCAAAATCACCTGCATTTGCAAATCTCGCACATATATCAGAGTCATTTACTCCTACTCCAATAGCTTTAATTACTTTTTCTTCTTTTAGTTTTTGAACGGCTTTATACGCACCTTCCATTGCTAATTTAAAATAATGATCAACCTCGTCACCAAAATTAAATCGATCTACATCATGAATTAAGCAAATATCTACTTTTGAAACAGCTAATCTTAGTAATGATTGATCAAATGCTCTCATCACACCGTCATAAGAGTAATCGAGATTAGGAGAAAAATTTAAACTTCCTGCAAATCTCCCTCTATCTATATTATCTTTTTTTGCTGGTGTAAGATATCTTCCAACTTTGGTTGATAAAAAATAACTATCCTCATCTACAGTTTTTAAAAAATTTCCTAATCTATGTTCACTTAATCCATAACCATATAAAGGTGATGTATCATAAATATTGATTCCTTTTTCATAGCTTTTTTCAAGTATGTCATAGCAATTTCGTTCATCAAGATTTTCAAATAAATTGCCTAAGGGTGCTCCACCAAAACCAATAGCTGTTAAGTTTATATCAGTTTTTCCAAGCTGTCTTTTATTCATGAATATTTCCCATAATTGATGAACTCATTTCTTCATAGTTATGATTATTGATAGTTTCACCAACTACCTTAAAATCTTTCATTGTTATAATTCTATCTGCTAAGCTAATCATTTCAGGCATATCACTGGTAATTAAAATTATTGATGTATCTTTTAAAGATAGTTCAATAATTAATTCATGAAGATAAGATTTTGTTTTTATATCTATACCAACTGTGGGTTCATCAATAAATAATATATCAGTTCCAGAAGCTAGCCATTTAGCTACACTAATTTTTTGCTGATTACCTCCAGATAAGTTAGAAACGATTTGTTGGTATGAAGGTGTTTTTACTTCAAGTTGTTTCACATAGGGATCTACTTTATTGTAAACAATACTGTCATTTAAAAAGGATAATATTTTTTTTAAATTTGACCAGACTGTTATTCCAGCATTCGATAAAACATCATGCATTAGAATTAATCCCTCTTTTTTTCTGTCTTCACTTATGTATCCAATTTTATATTTTTCTAATGCATCTTTTGGAGACTTAATTTTAATTTCTTTATTGTTGAGTAAAATCTGTCCAGAATTAATTTTATCTAACCCAAGTACACATTTTATTAATTCTGTTCTTCCTGCACCAACTAAACCGTATAATCCAAGTATTTCACCTTTTTTTAAATTTAAATTAATATTTTTATGACCAAGGTCAGTGTTTATTGATTGTAGATCTAGTAAACTTTCATCTGTAAAATCAATATTTTTCTTAGATTTAATTATTTGTTCATCTCTGCCAATCATTAATTTAACAAGTTTCTGTCTATTAAGATTAGTAATTTGTTCAGACTCACAAGCATTTTTACCATCTCTCAAAACAGTAACTTCATCACAAATTTCAAATACTTCCTCTAATTTGTGACTAACAAAAACTATACTTACATCTTGTTCAGCAACTAATCGTTTAAGTAATGCAAATAAATTTTTTGTATCTTGTGGGGATAATGATGAAGTTGGCTCATCTAATAATAGTATTTTTGATTCTAAGGATAAGGCTTTAGCTATTTCACACAGTTGCATTTTTGCAACTGTTAAATCTGATACTATTGTATTTGGATCTATATCCAACTCCATAATATCGAGCCATTTTTTTGATTCTTTGGCAACAGTATTATAATCAATTAATCCTAAATTATTTTTAGGAAGGTTGGTTAACATTAAATTTTCACCAACTGAAAACCTCCTAATTAAATTTCTTTCTTGGTGCACAACTGAAATTCCAGCATTCATTGCTGCATTAGGTGAAGAAAAAGACTTCTCTTGATTATTTAAAAATAGCTTTCCTTCATTTTGATTATATACTCCTGTAATAATTTTAATTAATGTAGATTTTCCTGCTCCATTTTCACCAAGAAGTGCATGGATTGATTTTTTTTTGAGTCTAAAGTTTGCATTATCAAGAGCTTTAACACCAGGAAAATTTTTTGTAATGTTATTGAGTTCTAAAATATAATCACTCATCTGAAAAAACCTTTGCTCTTCTCTCTTCTCTATATTCTCTGTATCTATTTATAAATACCGCTAATAAAATCATAAATCCTAAAAATATTTGAACAAAAAAAGGATCAATTTTAAAAATTACTAAAGCTTGAGAAATTATAGAAACTAATATCACACCAAAAGCAGTAGCAATAACATCTACTTTTCCACCAGCAAGTATAGCGCCTCCAATTACCGGAGCAGCAAATGAAGGTAATAGCCAAGAATCACCTATATTGGGTGTCCCAAGTTGTAATCTACAAACCACTAACATTCCACCGATAGCAGCCAAAAGGCCTGATATAACATGAGCATAGATAACTATTTTTGTTGAAGATATTCCTATTAGTTCTGATGATTGTACATTATTCCCATATGCCAGCATATACCTTCCAAGTGATGTTCTATTCATTAAAATCCACATCAGCACAGTTATAATAATTGGTATAATAACTAAGTAAGGTATAGGGCCAAAGATTTTTGCATTTCCAAAAAATTTAACAGCCTCAGGAATTTCATAAAAAGGTTGAGCCTCTGTTATTCCTAAATTCATTCCTTTAAAAATGTAAAGTGTAGCAAGGGTAATAATAAAAGCTGATATGCCAGTTTTAACTGTTATGTATCCATTTATAAAACCACAAGCAAGACCAATTAATAATCCAATGAGAACAGCAGGTAAAATAGACATGCTATAAACTTCCATTAAGCCAGTAAATGAAATGGCAACTAAGCCACCAATTGCTCCGACAGATAAGTTCATTTGACCAATTGCAATGATAATCATTTGTGACATTGCCACAACGAGCATCAAACTAACACTCAGCATTAAAACATATAAATTGAATGGGGAAATAAATGCAGGCTTAAATAATGAAATTAAAATTGAACCAAAAATTAAAACTAAACCAAGTCCAAACCAATCTTTTTTTAAAAGTCCGCTCATGAAACAATTGAATTTTTAACAGTAAAATATTCCCTAGCTCTATCTAGAAGAACAGCTCCTAATAATATGATACCAAGAAAAAATCTTACCCAGAATTCACCTACATCGATTAAGTATAATCCATTATTTATTAATGTAACAAGAATTGCTCCTAGCATTGTTCCAAAAACTGTAACCTTACCTCCAGAAAGAAGTGTTCCACCCAATACTGGAGCTAAAAAAGCAGGTAATAACCAATCAAATCCTAGATGACCAGCCATAGACGGAATTGCAGCACCAATTCTTGCTGTTAACATTATGCCAGCTAGTGCTGCTAAGAAGCCTGAAAGCATATGACAATAAATAAACATTCTATCTACAGAAATACCTGATAATTCTGCAGCATCAGGATTAGCTCCAGCTGCAATAAGCTTTCGTCCAATATCAGTGTACTTAAAAATGTAGTAAAGTACAAAACAAGTTAGCACACTAATAATTAGTAATGGTGAAATATATTTATTGAAAAGTTTTAAACTCCCAAAATCAGTAAAAGCCTCTGGTAATTTTCTAAATGCTTCTGCTTCAGTGAGCAAGGTCATGAAACCAAAATAAATACTCATCGTTGCCAGCGTAACAATAAAACTATGAACACCAGTTCTGACAGTTACAAATCCATTAATCCAGCCTAGAAATGAACCAAAAGCTAAAACTAAAATAATTGTAATAGAAATAGGAATTCCCATACTTTCCATACACCAACCACCAAACATTGCTGCAGAAACACCTAAAGCACCTAGAGATAGATTTAAACCTCCAGTAAGTATAACTACCATCATTGCTAAACCAATCATTATATCTAGAGCAACTACTCTTGAGAGAGCATAAATATTGAATCTTGAAGTAAATCCATCAGTTGAAAAGGAAAAAATACAAATAAATACAATTACCAATATAAGTAAACCAAACTGATTGGTTTTTACAAAATTAGGAATTTTATTATTCATAAAAAAAGGGGGCTTGGTGCCCCCATATTATTTTAACTTGGACAGTTTAGATATGTGCTATCAAAAGTTTCTAAAATTTCTAGAGAAATTCCTCTCATAGCCATAACGTATGTATCAACATCGCTAATATCAACAAATACAGTACCTGAATCAATAAATTGATCAGTTTGTGCAGTTGATTTCCAAGGTGCATCAGCTTTGAACTCACAACCTTGTCTAACTTTGTCCATTACATATGAACCAATGTAACCTTGCCCATATGGGTTTTGAAGCATAGTTCCATGAACATAACCATCTTTAATAGCTTTTAAAACTACTTCGTCATGATCAATACCAACCATTTTAATTCTTTTATCGCCCATATTAGTTAAAGCTTGTGCTGCTACAACAGCAGGAACCCAAGCAGTAGTAACAATACCATCTACTTCACTTCCTTGAGCCGCCATGAAAGCATTAATTTTTTCATCAGCTGGTTCATAAGCATCAATATCAGCAATAACTTGAATAATTTCTACTCCACCGCCTGCTTCTGAAACAGCTTGTTCAACAGCATTGATTCTTAGAGTTGTATTTGGATCAACTAAGAAACCAGTAAAGTGAGCAATTTTTCCTTTGCCACCTAAAGCTTTAATTAATTCTTTTGTACCAAGATAAGCTGAGTGACCAGTGTCAGTTCCAAAACAAAATTTTGCTTGAGTTGGTTGTTCAACACATCCTGCTAAAGCAGCTGTTGGTATACCAGCATCATCTAGTTCACCTAAAATTTTATTTGTACCAACTGCATCACCAGGAAATACAAGTACTGCATTGTAACCTTGACCAACTAAACTTTCAATTAACTCGTTTTGTTGACTTAGATCCCACTCTGCAGGGACTCTGTAATCTGCTTTTCCTAAACCAAAGTCTTCTACAGCATCTAAACCTGCTTGTTCCCACGCAGCAAAATAAGGGTGCGGGCCACCAGGGACTAGAGCTACTTTAGTAACACCATGACCACCTGCAAAAACAGGTGATACTAGTAAAGCAAAAAAAGAAGTTAAAAATATTATAAATTTTTTCATCATTCCTCCTTAAATTTTTTTTAATGTATGCAGAATTAGAACTTAAATCAACAAAAATAAAATAAAGTATTTATTTATAA
>CACNCW010000008.1 GCA_902619055.1 uncultured Alphaproteobacteria bacterium | reverse complement strand
TCAATACCTTGATTTTCAAACCAACCACCTAAACCATGTCTTGGATGGAATATGTATCTCCAAATCAAACAATTAACGATACTAGCTAGAATGTATGGAAAAAAATATACTAACCTATAAAAAAGTTGTCCTCTTTTTATTCCAGTCAAAAGATATGCAATAATAAGTGCTACGATTACTGGTATTGTTAAGAACATTACTGTCCAAATTATGTTGTGTTTAACTGCTTTCTTGAAAACACGGTCTCTAAATAATTCTTGAAAGTTTTCTAATCCAACGTAATTTATTCTGCCAAAACCATTCCAGTCCGTTAAACATAACAATAAACTTAGTATCGATGGGAATGCTACAACAAAAAAATGTATAAATATAACTGGAAATAAAAAGTACCAGGAAATTGCATTTATACTTGTTAAAAATTTTGGCATAATTTTACTTTTTTTAATAAGGGGAAATTATTTCCCCTTATTCAAATTTATAAATTATCTTTTTCCAACTGGAACTAATGCATCGTCTGCACGAGCTTGGTCCCAAAGTCTTTGAGATTCTTCCATAAATTCAAGTGGAGTTATATCTCCAGCCCAAACCACTTCCATATCCTTCCAAATATGAACACCTGGATCATTCGGATAGAATGTCCATGTTGTATATCCATAGTTTCCAGAATCAGAAGCTTCAGCGAATTCAGTCAAGAATCTTTTTTGTCTTGGATCAATATTAGGATCAAAGTCAGCATCGGTGTATTTTAGTGGCAACAACCAAGCGCCATAACCTAAACTACCAGTTACTTTAAGAGCTCTTGCTTTATCTGAAAGAATCCAATCAATTACTTTTGCCGCTCCATCTGCATTTTTAGATGACGCGTTGATGGACATTGTTCCACCTGTTGCAAGTTGGTAATTAGGAGCACTTCCTGCCTGTGAATTCAGAATTGGTAAAGGATTCCAATCCCAATCATCAGACGATTCTCCAAAATTCGTTGCTGTTACATTGAAACCCCAAGTTCCAATCATGAGCATTGCAGAACCTCTAGTAGCAAACTCGTTATTAAAATCATCCCAATCTAAAGAATAATATGTCTCTAGATCACCAGACCAATAACCTTCATCTACCATGTGTTTTCTTAAAAGCTCAATTGCTTCTACAAACTCTGGATCAGTCCACTTTTTTTCACCAATTAATGCTTTATAGACATTTTCTGGTCCAGCATAAGTGTTGAAATAGTTGCCTACTAAATGTTCGTGAGTTGGCTGCCATCCAGCAGAACCATACGCGTAAACATTCATTCCCTTAGCTTTGATTTTAGCAGCTAAAGATTCAACTTCTTCTAAATTATTTGGTGTGCTCCATCCATTTTCTTCAAACAAAGTTTTATTATAAAAATAAATCATTGTTTCATAGTTTTTTGGAATTGAATATAATTCACCATCAAATACTCCTGAGTTGTAAGCCCAACCTAGAAGTTTGTCTTGCCAACCATATTGATCAGCATACTCTTGCATAGATTTAACAAGACCTGCATCTTGGTAAATTTTTATGTAAGAAGCACCAGGTGTATCAAACATGTCCGGTCCACTTCCAGATAAAAGAGCTGGTCTGATAGTATCATTAATGTCTTCTTTGAATACACATTCTAATTCTACTTCATCTTGTTCAGCATTAAAAGCATCACACATCATTTCTTGAACTGTAGGGTCAGTATCTGCACTACTTTCCATCCACCAAACTACTTTAGTGGCAGCAAATGTTGAAGTTGCGAAAAAAGCTGTAAGAATAAAAGTTAAAAAAATCTTTAAAATTTTATTCATCATTTCCTCCATTTTATATCAAATTTATACTACAAATAGGAATCCTGTAAATCTATTTATGTGATATTTATGTCCAAAAAAATGAGGAAAATTAGGAATTGCGACAAAAAATTAATCTAAAGCATAAAAATCATTTGATCCCTAATTAAACTTAAAAAATAATTAAAAGAAAAATAAAAAATAACTATTAAAAAAATCGCTATTAGGGACCAAATTATGAATTTTATCATTTTATAGTTTTTATAAATTAAATAATGTTTAAGGATAATTATAATATAAAATAAAAAATTATTAAATTCTAATCATAATTATGAAAAATAAGTTATTTGATATTTGGAAACAAGATAAAGCATCTATCAATGCATGGCTTTCAATACCTAATTCGTTTACTGCTGAGGCATTTGGAAAAATGGGTTGGGATTCAGTAACTATCGATATGCAGCATGGCCAAAATGATTATTCTACTGCTATATCAATGGTTCAAGGATTAACAAATAGTGATACTGTTCCTATGACAAGAGTACCATGGAACGAACCAGGTATTATTATGAAAATGTTAGATTTAGGTGTTCAAGGAATTATTGCACCAATGATAAATACAAAAGAAGACTGTGAAAAGTTTGTTTCATATTGTTATTATCCTCCAATAGGTCAAAGAAGTTTTGGTCCAATGAGGGCTCAGGTAGTTTATGGTTCAGATTACTATCAACATGCAAATGAAAATATTGTAAGTTTGGCAATGATAGAAACGAAACAAGCAGTAGAAAATTTAGATGCCATTCTTTCAGTTCCAAACTTAACTGGCATCTATATTGGGCCTGCTGATATGAGTTCTTCTTATGGTTTACCACCTAAATTTGATGTTCGTGAAGATCCGGTATTTTCAAATATTAAAATGATTGCAAAAAAAGCAAAAGAAAACGGAAAGATTGCAGGTATTCATAATGGATCAGTTAAGTATATGAAAGAAATGATGGAGTACGGTTTTCAATTTACCACCTTACTTTCTGATTTTAGAATGATGACATCACATGCTGAAAGTTTATTAAAAGAATTGAAAGATGTAGATACTAAATCTGATAATACAAGCGCTTATTAATTGTCGCTTAATTACTAACTAGATCCTCTTCCATTTTAATTAATTCAAACCATCTATTCTCTTTTGTATTGAGATCATTATTAAGAACTTCCATTTTCGAAGTTATTTCTTGATAACGTTCAAAATTTTCCAAATATAGGTTTGTATCCTTTAATTCATTTTTAATATGTTCTAATTCTTGTTGAATATTTTTTATTTGGTTTGGTAATTGCTCTAATTCATATTGAAACTTATATGATAGTTTAGCTTTAGAATTCTTTACTTTGTTATTTTCTGAATATGATTTTTTTATTTCTTTATTTTTAGCAACTTGTTGATTTTCAGATTTTAAAAAATCACTGTATCCACCAAAAAACAATGATACATTTCCATCCTCTTTGAAATGTAAAATTTTATTAACAGTTTGATCTAAAAAATCTCGATCATGCGATACTATTAGCAATGTTCCATTATAATTGGATAACATTTCAGTTAACAGATCTAACGTCTCTAAATCTAGATCATTTGTTGGCTCATCTAATATAAGTCCAGTTTTGGGATTAGCTAATACTTTTGCCAAAAGTAATCTATTTTGCTCTCCTCCCGATAATGTTTGTATCGTATGGTTAACATTTTTAGGATCAAACTGAAAATCTTTCACATAGCTACAGACATGCCTATCTCTTCCCTGAACTTTTAAATAGTCTCCTCCAGAGGGCACTAAAATATCTTTAATTGATTTTCTTCCATTAAGATCATTACGCATTTGATCAAAATAAGAAAATTCTAAATTTTTTTTCAACTTAATTTTACCTTTAGTAATTTTTATTTCATTAAGAATTGTACGAAGAAAAGTTGATTTACCACTCCCATTATTACCTAAAAGACCAATACGATCATTTTTTGAAATTTTAATGGATAAATTTTTAAAAACAAATTCACTTTGATTTGGATATTTCACAAACACTTCTTGAAGTTCCGCAATAAACTTAGATTGATCGCTAGATTTTTTAGAAACTTGCGGTCTTAAAGATTTAATTGCACTTCTGTAAGAAGCTTCATCTTTTTCTAATTGCGCTTTTAATTCTTTTGCTCTTTTTAATCTTTTTTCATTTCGCTTAACTCGCGCCTTTACTCCTTTATTTGCCCACTCAAGTTCAATATTGACAAATTGCTTTCTATTTCTCAATTCTCTATATTCTTGATCGAGTAACTCCTCTGACCATTTGTCAAAATCCTTAAATCCTCTTGGGCTTACTCGTAATTTTCCTCTATCTATCCAAAAAACTTTATTCGTGAAATTGCTTAGAAAAGTTCTATCATGACTCACACATATAATTGTCTTATTTAAATTGCGTAAATAACTTTCTAGCCATTCAATACATTGTAAATCTAGATGATTAGTTGGCTCATCTAATAACAAAACATCGGAGTCTTTTAATAAAGATCTAATTAGATAAACTTTTCTTTTTTGACCTCCTGAAAGATCTTCAACATTAGCAAGTTTATCTAAATTGAGTTTATTGCAAAATATATCAACAAAATGTTTATTTTGTTCATTAAGTAAATCTGAAAAATTCTCTTCAATGGTTTTGTTATCTAGTTTTTCAAATTTTTGATTAAAATATCCAACTTTAAGACCAGGGTAATTCCATAATTCTCCTGCATCTAAATCTTGATCACCATAAATTGTTTTCATTAAGGTAGTTTTTCCAACACCATTCTTACCAACGAGTGCAATCATATCACCCTTGTGTAAATTTAGGTTTAAATCTTGAAAAATTACTTTTTTTCCAAACTTAATTTCTACTTCTCGGAGAGAAAATAATAAATCACTTGCCACGAATTAAAGTCTTATATAATTTTATAATAAACAACTATAAAATCTAAGATCATAAAAATTATAAACAAAATTGCGACTCTAAGTAGAGACCATTGACCTTTAGGAAAAATATATTCAAAAAATTTCATAATTAACTCTATAATTGATTTTTTGAATGAAGAAAATTTAAATTAGCGGGCAAATGCCCGCATAATTATGATCTACTATAAATGTAAAAAGCTAACGTAAATAAAGCAGTTAAAACAACATTTACATACGGTGTAGCACCAGCAATGACTCCTGTTACAATATGAAATAAGATAATCCCAGTAAATAAAAGACTACCAAAAGCAAATAACATTCCAATTGATTTAAGATTTTCTGCAGCAATATCAGGAAATCTCCAGCTCCAAATACCAACTACAAAAAGCACAACTCCAGTAAACTGACCAAATGTAATTAAATCTGGCGTAGCTTTCCAACCAGTACCAAGTGCAATCCAAATTGATCCCAAAAATAATGAGCCCAACCCATTAACTATTAATACAACACCTTGAATTTTGAAAAGTAAACTAAGATTCATTTATCCTCATTCAAATATTAAAAACTAAATATTAAAGATAAAGATTCTGTAAAAACTTTTTGTATTAATTTATAATACTAAAAAATCATTATTTTTCATTTAATCGTAACCATTTAATACAATCTTCAAGTCTATCATCGCCCCAGAATACTTCCTTACCATCGTATATAAATGTAGGACTTCCAAAAACTCCTTTTTTATAGGCATATTCAGTATTGCTTAAGTATTTATCTTTTATTTCCTGATCGTTTGCTTTTTTTAAGGTCTCATCAGGATCTAAATTAAGCTCTTGAAAAATTTCATTTAAATTTGGCTGAGTAGCTGGTTCTTTACCTTGCTGAAACCATCTTTGATATGTTTTATAAACGTAATCAACACCCCAACCCTCATTCATTCCAAGAATGGCAATTTGATTTGCTAAATCAAATTCTTTTAAAGGATAAGGAGCAGGAACCTTAGCTTCAAAACCGTAAAATTTTGCTCTTCTTTCTATATCTCTCCACATGTAATCTGATTTTATCTTTTTAGCTGGTGGAGTGAATGGAATATTATCCATATCCATCATAATTTTTCGAACACTGAAAGGGTGCCAATTGAATTTAATATTTTCTTTTTTTGCTACATCATGCAATCTATTAACTGTTAAATAAGTATATGTACTACCAATAGAAAACCAAAAATTTATTTCTTTCATAAAGTATCCTTTTAAACTATTTTTTTTTATTCGATAATTATTTCTTCAGGTGTTGAGTCTATTTCTTTATTGTGATCCCATGTAATGCCATTTTTTCCAGATCCAAATTTTGCTGATTTATTTGTATAAGGAAATTTATATAATATTGAATTAAAATATTTTTGCATTTTAGGAAGGGTTTTGAAATTTAAAAAAAATTTAGAAACTAATGGAAATCCTAATTGTTCAAAAAAATTATCAGAGTTTATATTTTTTACAAATTTATAGTATTTTAAAAATTCGACATAAAGTTCTAACGTATCAAATAAATTGAAATCTGGTGAAGAAATATTATTACCTATTAGAAATAGTTTTGTTTCTGAATTATTTTTTTTACTGAGCCAATGTTCAAATTTTTGTAACTTTCCAGCATTTGAATGTTCAAAGACTTGATTAAAGACAGTTGAAGCTTCATTTAATTCATCATTTTCATTTTCAAAATGTGTATAAGCAAATCTTGTAACTATATTCCTTAAATCAACAGTTTCTTGAAGGAATTGATTGCAATCTAATTCTTCTTTAGAATTTTCTCCAAACATATTAAATTTCTTACCAAGATAAGTTAAACAAGTAATAGATTGAGCAATTATTTTTTCTTTTCCTGCCTCGTTAAATTGTAAATAAGGTAAATTAATTAAACTATTTTTTTTCTTTAAAATAATTTTATCTTTTTCGTGCCATTCACTGCCATCATAAGTTAGGGAATTATTCTCTAATTTTGGAATTAGTCTATAAATTTTTGCAATAAGAGGCGCACCGGCATAAATTATCATTTGCCTTGAAGCTGATCCTAGACCTTTTGTACTCCAATATCCTAGTGTAATTTTTTCAATACTCATATTTTAAAAATAATCCCTTTTTATAGGTATTCTAATTTTAATAAAAATTTAATGTATAAAATTTTTATAAAATTAATGGTTATTTCAGATAAATTAGAATACCATTTTTTACTATTGAAAATTAATATTTTTTTAATCATTTTTTTGTTTTGTTATTATTACCTTATTTTAATTATTTTGAAAAAGGAGGTAAATATGTATGCGACATGGAAAATAAGAACTGACTACGCAAATGCTGTAGATATTTTTGATAAAGTTTCGCCTTGGTTTAAAGAAAGTGGAGCTCGTATGACTAATGTTACGCATAATATTGGAGGTGATGATAATACTTTTACTATCGTAGCAGGATTTGAGAGTTATGAAGCATTTGGAAAAAATGATGATGCTTGGGCTTCATCTCCAGAATGGTGGCAAAAAATGCAGCCAAATTTTGTAAACAATCAATTAGTTGAAGCTGTTTATTTAACTGAATTGATTGGAAATATTAAAGGTGCTACCGAGAAAATGCCTGTTTGGGCACATTTTGTTTTTAGTCATCCTGATGTGGATGCTATAAAAAAAAGTTTTGAAATTGATGAAAAACACTACATGTCAAATGGTGCATCAGGAATTGCAATTCATAGAATGTTTGGTGATAGAAATAATCAATATTTATTTGCTGCAAGATTTAACAGTATGCAAGAATTAGGTAAGTGCATGGATGCTAGCCAAAATTCTCCAGATTATTGGGCAAGCCATAAAGATTATTATGCAAACTTAAATATTCATCTCAATTATAATTCTAGAGTAATTAGAAGAGATATTTATTAAAAAGGAGGAAATATGATGATTGTAGCATGGAAATATAGAACAAACTTTGAAAATGCTTATGATTCTTTTGGAAAGATTTCTAAATTTCATAAAGATGCAGGAGCAGATTGGATTAATATGTTCATTACAACAGGTGCAGATAATGGATCTTTTATAACTGCAGTAGGCTTTGAAAACATGAAAGCATATGGAAAAATGGATGATATGTGGAATGCCCCAGATAGTGAAATGGATAAAATTATGGCAAATAATTTAAGTGATACCCATTTAATTGAAACATATAATCTAAATTTGATGGCTGGTAATATAGAAGGTGATCAATCACCTGAGGTTTTTTCAAATTTCATTTTTGAATGCGATGATGTTCAAGCTGTAAGAGATAGTCATGAAGCAGATTGGAAATATTATAAAGATGGAGGTTGTACAGGAATAGATATTCATCGAATAAGTGGAGGTGATTATGCATCTAATAATACATTCATGTTTTGCGCCAGATTTAAATCAATGGAAGACCTAGGAGCTAATTGGGATAAAATGGGAGAAAGTTCCTATGGTAAAGATCTTTCGGAATATCATTCAAAAATTAAAATTATAAAAAATTTTAATGGTAGAAGTTTAAAATTTGAGAGATTTAAATCATGAAAATATTGATAATCAATTTTAATCTTAAAAATTTAAGTATTGATGACTTCAAAGCTCAAGCGCACATAGATGCAATGGATTTTAGAGGGGTCGAAGGACTAATATCAAAATATTTCATAGGTGATGAAAGTGATAATATTTTTGGAGGAGTATATATTTTTAAAGATGAAGAAAGTCTTGAGAAATATAAAAAAGGCCCAATATTTGAGTTTTTATCTACAAATGAATATTTTGATAATTTTACAACTAAAGAACACGGTGTAATTGATGGTCCTTCAATAATTGCAGGAGCTAAAACAGATACAATTATTTAATATTCTAGTTAGCAGATTTAATTTCTGCTAACTTTTTTTTAATTACAAATATGCAAAAAAATATTGAAAATGGAATTGATAAATTTTTTATATATTTAGATAGATTTCATAAAAAAAAAATTAATCATTTTGAGTTTAAGAAACTTTTTAAAAGTCCTTTTGTATTTTTTTCTTTTAAAAATGAAATAATTACATTGAATAGTTTGGATGAAATAATCAAATTTTATACAAATATTAGACATGTAATTTATCCAAATAATTGTAAACCATACGAATTTAGATATACACGTCAAAATAAAGTTTCATTTACCAAATTATCAAATTCTGCAATTATTTTAGCAAGTCAATACGTATGGCATACATCTCCCAACAATAATCCAAGATATGTTGAGGCATTTTCATATCTAATAAAATATTTTGATGAACTAAATGATTGGAGAATGTGTGGACTTATTGAATTTAGTAGTAATTCGTATCCAGATAATTGGGAACAAGTTGAAATACCAGAAGAATGGAAATACAATAATTCGATAACAGTTGATGAATTAGACGTCTTACATGCTCCGAAGATTTAAAAGTTAAACAGATTGAGAGATTAATGACTTAATGTTATTAGAATACTATAGCTGATATAGTATAATGGTTATTACAGGCCGTTGGTAACGGTCAGATTCAAGTTCGATTCTCGGTATCAGCACCATTCTTGATGAAATATATTTTTACAATATTAATTTTATTTATTAATTTTGAAATAATGGCTAAGCAAATATCAGAACTCAATTGGAAAAAAAGATTGCTTGTTATATCTTATCAAAATGAAGATGATCTAGTATTTATTCAAACTACAAAGTTTATTTCCAATAATACATGTCAGATTGTTGATAGAAATTTGGAAATAATTTTTTTTGAAAATTTTAAAAACAAACAATACACAACACCGGATTTCATTAATGATAAATATGGTATCTGGCTAATTGGTTATGATGGCAATATAAAAGATTATACGGAAGATGATAAAATATTTTTAGGATTGTTTGATCTTATAGATTCGATGCCTATGAGAAAAAATGAAATAATTGATAATAAATGTTAGATATCTAATATTAAATATTTTCATAAATACTTTTCTCAATTTCATTATAGGCTTTCAAAGATACTTCATTCATATACGGCAACATTTGCATAAATATTGCGCATCCTATTTTATTTTCAAAATCAATCCAAAAAAAACTATTAAAGATTCCTGTCCAGAAAATACTCCCTATTGGTCTCCCTTCAAGTGTTTTATTATTATTTATCATAAAACCATATCCAAATTTTTTTTCAATGTTATCATCATAATCTAAGGAAGCTGAAAATTCTTGATCAACTGAAGGCATCCTTTTTACTTCAAGATCACCTATTTGATTAGTTTTCATCATATTGATAGACTCTTGAGATAATATGTCATTTTTTTCACTCAAAAATATACGCATAAATTTTGCATAATCTTGTGCATTAGAAAACAAACCACCCCCTCCAGCATGAAATAATCTATTAATTTTTTCCTCTTGATAGAAAGTAATATCTTTATTAAGCATTAATTTATTGTCTATATAATCATAAACATAAGCCAAATTTTCAAATTTATTTTCTTCCAAATGAAAAGTAGTATTTTTCATTCCAATTTTATCAAATAAATTTTCTTTCATATAATCATTTAATTTTTGATTAGATAATTTTTCAATTACATGTCCAAGTAGATCAATGCCAATTCCATAATTCCATCTTGTACCTGGCTCAAATAAAATAGGAGCATCAAGAAAATCTCCTCCATCATCTTTTAAATCTTGCAATAATTGATTATCAACTAAATATTTAATTTCAGAATTAAGAAATTGATAACCATATCCAGAAGTATGAGTTAATAGATGCTTAATTTTAATTTTTGATTTAGGTTTTATATACTGAACATTATTATCAACAATTTCAATAATTTTTACATCAGCGAAGCGTCTATCTATATCCTCAAGGTTGGTTTCTAAACTTATTAAGTTTTTTTCTATTAGTTGAAAAATACATAATGAGGTAATTGGTTTCGTCATTGATGCTATTCTTACTATTGAGTTTTCATTAAAAGATGTCATTTTTTTTAAATGAGTATGGCCATGGTATTGTTCGAAAATATTTTTGTCTTTATTTGTTATTATTACTGATAAACAAGGAATCTTATTATTATCAAAGATATTTTTAATTTTGGCACTTAGTATTTTTAAATCCATACGTTAAAAAAATTTAATAAATTATCTAATATAATAATATTACATTTTTTTAAAATTATTTATTATCAATAGTAAATTTAGAAGAGTAATTACCGAAAATAAAAATGCATTTATACTAATTGTTTGTAAGTTGGTTTCTCCTGGGTTGTTTGTAATAACATATCTCCAGAAATTAATAGATACTAAAAACTGTAATACGAAAATACAATAAATAATAGGTGATTGTTTATCAATTCCTCTAAAAATAATCGTTATTAGAGCTATTACAAAAGATAAAAAAATTATACCAATTATCTCAGATAATCCTGCAACTGCATGATTAAAGAAACCTAAATTATTTAAAGCAAATTCATCAGTGAATACAAGAAGTTGGATTGAATAGTATGAAAAAAAAATAATATTAATGATGATAATGAAAAGATCTATTTTTTTGATCATAACTGTGTATCATAGATCATAATAAAAAAATCAATATGGAAATTACATTATACTATTTTAAAATACCTTTTTGGAGAGCAGAAGTAACAAGATTAACTCTATTTATAGGCGATATTCCGTTCAAAGATTATCGAGTAGAAGGAAAAGAAATAGATAACTTAAAAGAAACGGGATTATTGCCAAATAAACAAATAGCTCCTTTTAAACAATTGCCAGTATTAGATGTTGATGGAAAAATAATTGCCCAAACAGGAGCAATTGCCAGATTTTGTGGAAAGTTATCAGGTTTATATCCAAAAAATAATGATTTTGAAGCAGCACAAATTGATCAAATAATTGATGCAGCACAAGACATTAACTATCTGGTAACTCTGTCTGGCAGGGATAAAGAAAGGGAACGATTAGAATTAGCTAGAAAAATATTAGCAACAAAACATTTACCAAAATGGTTTCAATTTCTTGAAAATTTACTTTTAGAAAATAAAGATTCTAATTTCTTTGTTGGTAACAAAATTTCTATTGCTGATTTAGCAATTTGGAGATTGCTGGGATGGTTAAGTTCGGGGCTTTTAGATGGTGTTCCAGCTAACATATTAGAACCCTATGAGAAATTAAATGAATTGAGAGAAGAAGTATATAAGCATCCAAAAGTTAATGAATGGATGCTTAAAACGTATGGAAAAATAATTTAAAGTAATTCTTAAGTTTTTTTATAAGTTCCAGAGGCTTCCACTGCTTTTTTTACAGTACTAACCATATCAAATTTGGTATCTAAAATGATTAATTCATTTAACATTCCTGATTGTAAAGCTGTAACCTTCATGGCAAGCATTGATTCATAATCACCTTCTGCTGTAGCAATCATGTCAAAGTCACCTCTTACAAATTCTAAACTATGTAATTTACCTCCAGCTTTTTCAGCAGCACTTCCAACAATCGCTGCTCTATCTTGATCTGGATTACTCATATAACCTTTAACGTATTCTGGACTTAATTTTCCGATTAAATAAAATTTATTCATATTACTCCTTTCAATTTGATGTTATTGACTAATAAAAATAATAAGTGAAGTTAAAATAAAAAAATTAATAAATTATGACAGCTTTAAGCGTAAATGTGAATAAATTTGCTTTAGTGAGAAATGCAAGAGGTGCTGACTTGCCAAACTTGATTGATATTAGTAATAAATGTTTAAACTTTGGTGCTGATGGAATTACAGTACACCCTCGCCCTGATGAAAGACATGCAAAATTTTCTGACCTAGAGCCATTAAATAATTTATTGGCAAAATTTGAAAATAAAGAGTTCAATATTGAAGGATATCCATCAGATTTTTTTGTTAAAAAAGTAATAGAGGTTAAACCAGATCAAGTCACGTTAGTGCCAGATCCACCTGGTGCATTAACCTCTTCATTTGGTTGGGATTGTCATGAAAATAAAGAATTTCTTCGAGATATTGTTAGTGAATTTAAAAAAAATAAAATTCGTGTTTCAATTTTTGTAAATCCATCGATTAAAACACTTGAAAATTTAGAAGTTATACAAACTGATAGAGTTGAACTTTATACATACGATTATGCTCATAATTTTACAGAAAATAAAAATACTGCCATAAAGTCCTATATAGATGTATCAACATATTTAAAAAAAGAATTTCCTAAAATTAAATTGAATGCAGGCCATGATTTAAATTTGGAAAATTTAAAATTTTTCTTAGAAAATATTAATAATGTCGAAGAGGTTTCTATAGGTCATGCACTGATCTGTGATACCTTTGAATATGGTTTAGAAAAAACAATTAAAAAATATTTATCTCTAACAAAAATTAAATGACTTTTATCTTTTGGCTTCAATTTGCCTTAGTATGTATTGCTGGAGCTATGTCTCCTGGGCCTAGTTTGGCATTAATTATCAGAAACAGTGTTACAATAAATAGATATGCTGGCATTCTAACTTCTATTGGTCACGGGATTGGTATGGGCGTGTACGCAATTTTTGCAGTAACTGGACTAATAATTATTTTAACAACAAATGAAATACTATTTCAATTTATACAAATTATTGGAATTTTATTTTTATTATTTATAGGCTTCCAATTTCTTTTTAAAAAAAATCAAGAAATTGAACATATAAATAATCAAAAAAATTTTAATTCATTTTTACAGGGTTTTTCTATAGCAATTTTAAATCCTAAAATTCTCATATGGTTTTCAGCAGTATTTTCACAATTTGTAAAAATAGATGCATCC
The DNA here is from genome assembly GCA_902619055.1 of uncultured Alphaproteobacteria bacterium. Next base: position 12,092 of record CACNCW010000008.1, on the reverse strand, counting down.
TTTTTTTCACACTCAATTCTTGTCATCACTGCATCTGTAATAGATGGAATTTGGTATATTATAGTTTCAATTGTAGTAACAAGTTATGGAATGGGCAATTTTTTTCAGAGAAGAAAAAACTTTATTCAAAAAACATCAGGGATAATTTTAGTTTTAATTGGTATACTTCTAATTATAGATTTCTTCCAAAACTCTTAAGATATTTTTTCCCATAATTTTTTCAATTTCACTATTTTTATATCCTCTTTTTTCTAAACTTTCTTGAATTATCATGTGATCTAGACAATCATTCCATTTATTTGGCAAACAATCAAGGCCATCATAATCACTGCCTATTCCGACATAATCAATACCTATTTGATTAATTACATACTCAATATGATCAACAAATATTTCAATACTCGGACATATATTTGCTAATTTTTTTTGAAGAAAATGTTGTTTTGCGATCCATTGAGATGTTTTGTTTGAATATTTTCTTTCAATAGAATTTAATTCATCAATATATTTTTTTCTTTCTTTGGTTTCTCTTTCTTTAAAAGATTTATCAATAAAGAAAGGGTATGGATTAAGACCGATTAACCCTTTTACATTTTTAATAGCTTCAATTTGATCATCTTTTAAATTACGAAAATGAGGACACAAATTATACACACTAGAATGCGATGCTATAAAAGGTTTGGTACTTATTGATGCAATATCCCAAAAACTTTTCTCTCCAATGTGCGAAACATCAACTAACACATTATTATCTTGGCAAATAGAAATAACTTCTTTCCCAAATTCATTTAAGCCATGGCTTTTCAGCTTTGAAGAATTGTATGTCTCATCATAATTTGATGAAACCCATTCCAAAGAATGGTTCCAGGTTGGACCGAAATAGAAAAGACCCCTTTCAATAAAATGATATAAATTATTAATGTCATTTTCTAAACCCTCTCCACCTTCCATTGAAATTGGAAGTATTAACTTATTTTTTTCTATTGCTTCGCTAATATCCGAGAGTTTTTTTGGAATGATAATTTCTTCATGTGATGAAATTCTTTCAATCTCATCATACATTTTATCAGCTCTTTTAAAAAAATTTGGTTCTTTAGAATTACTTGAGACCCATATAATTAAAATTTCTAAATCAATTTCAGATTTTAATAACCTTGGTATATCCGTATGCCCATGCGATGTAAGTTTAGTAACATCTTCACCTTCAATAACTCTTTGCACAAGATCATTATGCAAGTCGGCTACAAACATTTAATTATTTAATAATCTCCATTTTAATTATTTTATCTGGATCGGCAGGTGGTTCACCTCTTGTGATATTATCTACATATTCCATACCTTCGGTAACTTGAGCCCAAACAGTATATTGACCGTCTAGAAAAGAGCAGTCATTAAAACAAATGAAAAATTGACTATTAGCACTATTTGGATTTTGAGCTCTGGCCATGGACACTGCCCCTCTTCCATGATTTTCTGAAGAGAATTCAGCTTCTATATCAGGAAGTTTTGAACCACCTGTACCAGCTCTTGATAGATTAAAATCGTCATTAGTTGAATTTCCAAATTCTACATCTCCCGTCTGAGCCATAAAACCATCAATCACTCTATGAAAAACGACTCCATCATACTGACCTTCTTCAATAAGTTGCTTAATTTGTTTGACATGTTTTGGTGCTACATCTGGTTTTGTCTCTATTACAACAACACCATCTTTAAGTGTAATGTGTATAATATCTTTTTTTTCATCAGCCATTAATATCTCTCCTTTTAAAAATATTGAGAAAATGAAGATGAAAATAAATAGTTTTTTAAATTTAATCATATTTGTTTTCTTTACCTTCACCCAAATTGTTTTATATATATGTAATGCACATCTTTGAAGAAAATATCAAGAAATTAGATTTAAATATTCCCGATATGCCAACACCACTGGCAAATTACGTTCCTTATAAAGTTTTAGATAGTACTGTTTATGTATCAGGTCAAGGACCAGTAATGGATGGAAAAATTCTCTATAGTGGAAAAGTTGGTGAAGATATTTCTGAAGAAGATGGAATTAAAGCAGCTGAAATTTGCTGCATTAATATTATCGCAGCTCTAAAAACATCAATAAATGGTGATTGGGACAGATTAGACAGCTTTTTAAAACTTGGGGGTTTTGTTAATTGTAATGACAACTTTACTGATCAACCTAAAATTATAAATGGAGCATCAGATTTATTAGTTAATATTTTTGGTGACAAAGGAAGACATGCGCGGTTCGCAGTTGGCTCAAATGCTCTTCCACTCAATATATCTGTTGAAATAGACGCAATAATTAAAATTAAATAAATACTCCAAATGAGTGAACATTTTTTTTGCTCTTCGCTCAGTAAAATCAAAAGTTCTGATTGGAACGAATGTGTTGGTAATGATCATCCGTTTTTACAATATGAATTTCTTTATGCTTTAGAAAAAAGTAATAGTGCAAATACCAAAACAGGTTGGCAGCCATATCATTATATTGAACAAGAAAATGATAAAATTATCTCATTATGTCCACTTTACATAAAGAATCATTCTTTTGGAGAATATATTTTTGATCATTCTTGGGCTGATGCCTATCATCGATATGGAATAAACTATTATCCAAAACTTCAATCTGCAATACCATTTACACCAGTAACTGGTGATAGAATTGTTTTAAACAAATCAGTAAAAGATAAAAGGGCAAAGCAAGTTCAAGTAATTAATAATATGATAGAAGAGGCAAAAAAAATAAATGTTTCTTCTCTTCATTTTAATTTTGTCAATGATGCATCAAATTGGAATGAAATTGATAATATTATGATTAGATCAGGAATACAATTTCATTGGAACAATAATGAATATAAAAATTTTAATGAATTCTTAAATGACTTATCCTCAAGAAAAAGAAAAATTATTAGACGAGAAAGACAATGTATTGAAAATAATAATTTAACTGTAAAATTACTTAATGGAGATGATATTAAAGAAGAGCACATAAATTTTTTTTACGATTGTTATTTAGATACCACAGGAAGAAAATGGGGTTCTACTTATTTAACTAAAGAATTTTTCTTTGAAATATTACATAATTTTAGAAACAAAATATTACTTATAATGGCTTATCAAGAAAATAAAATGGTTGCCTCTGCAATCAATTTTATAAGTAAAACTCATTTGTATGGACGATTATGGGGATCAAAATATGAAGTGCCATTTTTACATTTTGAACTTTGTTATTATCAAGCAATTGAATATGCGATTCAAAATAAGATTCAAATTGTGGAAGCAGGAGCTCAAGGTGAACATAAATTGCAAAGAGGTTATGCGCCTACAAAAACATGGAGTGCTCATTGGATAAAAGATCAAGAATTTAGCAAAGCTATTCAAAACTTTCTTGATAATGAAAGTCAGCTTATTGATAATCAAAAAGAAAAATTAGAAGATTATCTTCCTTTCAAAAATTAGGCTAATTCTTTTTTTACTTCTTGTTTATTAGAAAATTCAAAAATAATTTTTTTATCTTTACATGTAATTTCAACATGACCACCTTTTGCAAGTTTACCAAAGATAAGTTCTTCAGCCATCGGTTTTTTAACTTTTTCTTGTATTACCCTACCTAATTCTCTAGCACCATAAACTTCATCATAACCTTCTTCAGCTAAAAACTCTTTTGCCTCTTTATTAATCGATAATGAAACTCCTTTATCTTCAAGTTGTGCTTCAATTTCTATAATAAATTTATCTACTATCGAAAGTACTATATTTTTAGATAAATGATTAAAATGAATAATTGAGTCGATACGATTTCTGAATTCTGGTGAAAAAATTCTATTTATTGCATCGCTACTATCATCGTTAGATCTTTTAGCATTAAATCCAATTTTGTTTTTGGATACATCTATTGCACCAGCGTTAGTTGTCATAATTAATATAACGTTTCTGAAATCTATCGACTTACCATTGTGATCGGTTAATTTTCCATAATCCATAACTTGTAAAAGAATATTGAATAAATCATAGTGGGCCTTTTCAATTTCATCCAATAACAATACACAATGAGGATTTTGATCTACACCATCGGTTAATAATCCCCCTTGATCGAAACCAACATAACCTGGAGGAGCTCCAATAAGTCTACTAACGGTATGACGCTCCATATATTCTGACATATCAAATCTAAGAAGTTTAATACCAAGTGTATTACTTAGCTGTTTAGCTACCTCAGTCTTTCCAACTCCAGTAGGTCCAGAAAATAAGTACGAGCCTATTGGTTTACCATCTTCTCTAAGTCCTGCTCTTGCTAACTTTATCGAAGATGAAAGCTCTTCTATGGCTTTGTCTTGACCAAAGACGAAATTTTTCAAATCTCTTTCTAAATTTTTTAGACTATTCTTATCACTTTGATTAACAGATTTGGTTGGAATTCTTGCCATTAAAGCAACAACTGCTTCTATATCTTTTGATAGAATAATTTTCTTTCTTTTCTCTTCAGGCAATAAATATTGTGATGCACCTGCTTCGTCAATGACATCAATGGCTTTATCAGGAAGTTTCCTATCACCTATATATTTATTTGATAATTCAACAGCGCTAATAATTGCTTCAGGTGAATATTTAATATTATGATGTTCTTCATAGTAAGTTTTTAAACCTTCAAGAATTTTGATTGTCTCATCTTTTGATGGTTCTTTAACGTCAATTTTTTGGAATCTTCTGACCAAAGCTCTATCTTTTTCAAAATAGTTTTTAAACTCCTTATAAGTAGTTGACCCAATACATTTAAGAGTACCGTTGCCTAGAGAAGGTTTTAATAAGTTACTAGCATCCATTGATCCTCCACTGGTAGCTCCTGCGCCAATAACAGTATGGATTTCATCTATAAATAAAACAGCTTTGTCTTTTTTTTGTAACTCTTTAAGAACGGCTTTCAATCTCTCTTCAAAATCACCTCTGTATCTTGTACCTGCAAGTAGAGCGCCCATATCCAGTGAATATATAATTGCGTCCTCCATAATTTTAGGTACTTTTTTTTCTGTAATTCTTTTTGCCAATCCTTCAGCAATTGCTGTTTTCCCCACACCAGGGTCTCCAACAAATAAAGGATTATTTTTTTGTCTTCTGCATAAAATTTGAATTGTTCTATCCAGTTCTTTGCTTCTGCCGATTAGCTTATCAATTTTACCATCTTTTGATTTTTCATTTAAATTAATACAAAACTGACCTAAAGCACTTTTCGGTTTTTGTTGTTCATTATTGTCATTTGTTTGACTATCTACAAATTCTTCATTTTCAAAACTTTCATTACTTTTTGAAATACCGTGTGAAATATATTGCACAGCATCTAATCTGCTCATATTTTGTTGATGAAGAAAATATACTGCATGACTTTCTTTCTCAGAAAATAAAGCTACAATCATGTTAGCTCCTGTAACACTCTCTCTCCCACTCGATTGCACGTGAATAGCAGCTCTTTGCAAAACTCTTTGAAAACCATTTGTTAATTTTGGCTCTCCAGTAAAGTTCTCTTTAAGATTTTCTAAATCATTAATAATAAATTTCTCAACACTTTCTTTTAAATTTGAAATATCTACTGCGCACGCTTTAAGAACACTAATTGCATCTTGGTCTTCCAAAAGAGAAAATAATAAATGCTCTAGAGTTACATACTCATGCTTATAAGTAGTCGCTAGTTGATATGCTTCTCTTAATGTTTTTTCTAAATTTTGTGACAGCATTAACTTTTTTCCATTGTGCATTGTAAAGGATGCTCATTTTTTTTTGCCATATCCATTACTGATTTACATTTTGACTCAGCCACTTCATAAGTAAATGTTCCACAAACACCAATACCATTTTTGTGAACATGAAGCATGATTTGTGTAGCCTCCTCTTGTTTTTTATTAAATATTTTTTCTAATACCATAACGACAAACTCCATAGGAGTATAGTCATCATTTAAAAGTAGAACATTATACATGGATGGTTTTTTTGTCTTAGGCTTTGTATCTAATAAAAGGCCTCTTTGAAAATCGTCCTTATTATTGTTATTATTTTGATCTTCATTTACCATATTTCTTAAATAATATGTTTTAGAATATTTTAAAGTATTTTTCTGTTTGAAAGCATCGAAAATCTTATGTTAATCAAGAAAAAATGAAAAAAAATTTATTATTAATCATAATTTTAAATAGCTTTTTAATATTAGGTTTTTCATCAAATCTTTTTGCTAAAAAAGCAGCAATCGTTATTGATTTTGATACAGAAGAAGTACTATTCGAAGTCAACGCCGATACGAGGAATTATCCAGCATCCTTAACAAAAATAATGACTCTTTACATAGTATTTGATTATATTAAAAAAGGAAAACTTAGTTATGATAGTCAATTAAGTGTCTCAAATATTGCTGCTTCAAGATCACCAAGCAAACTTTATTTAGAAGCAGGATCAAGTATCAAAGTTCGAGATGCAATAAATGCACTTATTATTAAATCAGCAAATGATGTAGCAACAGTCGTTGCAGAAAATATCTCAGGAAGTGAAAAAGAATTTGCCAAACTTATGACAAGCTATGCAAAAAATTTAGGCATGAATAATACATTATTTAAAAATGCATCAGGTCTTCCCAATAGAGCGCAATTAACAACTGCAAGAGATATAGCAAAACTTTCACATGCACTAATTTCAAATTTTCCAGAAGAGTATAAATTGTTTAGCAAAACAAAATTTACTTATAAGGGTAAGACTTACAAAACTCATAATAAATTAATGTTAAGTTATGATGGTGCTGATGGAATTAAAACTGGATATATAAAAGCATCTGGTTTTCAATTAGCCTTTTCAGCAGTTAGAGATGATAAGAGATTAATAGGAATTATTTTTGGGGGTGATACGGGAAGTCAACGCAATCAATCTTTGAAAATCATAATGGATAAAGAATTTGCTGAATTAAATATTAAGACAAAAAGTAGTAATAAAAAAATAGTTAAAAAAGAAGAGACTGCAAAGAAAAAAATTGAAAAGAAAAAAAATGCTTACTCTATTGTTGTTGGAACATTTAAGTATAGAAATAATGCAGAAAAACAAATCAAATTAATTAAAAATAAATATCCAGTTTCTACTAAAGATAAAATTTCAAATGTTGTACTGATAAAAGTTAGCGGTAAACAACTTTATGAATCTAGATTTGAAAATTTTTCTAAAAAAGAAGCGTATACAGCCTGTAAAAGACTGAAAAAATATAATCGTGATTGTTTTGTTAGACTGTAAACTTATAATTTACACCGCTAAGATTTAACTGATTTTCGATAATTGCTATCAAAGACTTAAGGCCTTCTTGAGAGGTAGACTCTGCTCTACAAGTTAGTTGGTTTTGGGTATTACTAGCTCTCATTAGAAACCACCCATCATCATTTTCAACTCTTATACCGTCAATATCTATTATTTTACCTTCTGTAATTTTTATTCTTTCTTTTATTTCTTCAATAATTAAAAATTTTTTTGTTTCATCTACATCAAACCTTGTTTCAGGGGTTGAATAAGTTTTTGGATATATATTAATTAGTTCATTCAAGGATTTTTCTTGATTACATAATATTCGTAATAAGCGTAACGCAACATACATTGCATCATCGTAACCATAAAAATCATCTGCATAACATACATGACCACTCATTTCTCCTGATAAAGGGGATTTTAATTCTTTCATTTTTTCTTTTATTGGAGAGTGACCAGTTTTAGACATGATAGGATCGCAATTAAGTTTTTTTGCTTCATCAAAAAAAACTTTACTACATTTAACATCCATAATTATTTTTGGGTTATCGTATAAGTTAGCAATTTCTGTGCATAGTAGTAACATGTATTGATCAGCCCAAACTAAATTCCCTAAGTTGTCTACAACACCCAAACGATCTCCATCTCCATCAAAAGCCAGACCTATGTCACATTTGTTATCTTTGACTGACTTCATTAATTGCTCCATATTTTTTGGAACAGTTGGATCTGGGTGATGATTAGGGAAATTTCCATCAACTTCTTCATTAATTAATATATTTTCAGAATTATTTAAATTGTTTGTAACTTCCTTAATGACAGCTCCCATCGCACCATTTCCAATATCCCAAGCAATTTTTATTTTTTTATTGAGATTAATATTTTGTAATAATCTATTGATATATTCTTTTTTAATATCTTGATTTATGATCTCTCCTTCTGTTAATTTTAAATTATTTTGATCAATTAATTTTTGAAGGCTTTGAATGTCTTCAGAATAAAAAGAATGCTTATTTAAGACCATTTTAAAGCCATTGTATTCTGAAGGATTATGAGAGCCTGTAACCATTATAACTGCGTCTGCTTTAAGGTGAAAATGGGCAAAGTAAGTCATTGGCGTAGGACCCATACCAATATTAATAACTTTAGCACCTGAGTCTTTTAATCCTTCACAAAGTGCTTTGTGTAAATCTGGTGATGTTAATCTTCCATCAAAACCAGTAGCAATTATATTAGATTTTAATCGATTGATAACAGTGTAGGCAAATGTTCTTCCAATAGTATAGGCGGTATTTTGATTGATATTGTTACCAACCACTCCTCGGATATCATACTCTCTTAAAACCTCTTGATCAAAACTTTCAATTTTCAATTTATTTTCCTGTTCCATAATATTCAAATCCCATTTTTTTTAAATCATCTGGAATATAAATATTTCTTAAATCAAAAATTATTTTTTCTTGTAACAAATTTGATATTTTTTTAAAATTTAAAGCTCTGAATTCATTCCATTCTGTTCCAATTATTATTGCAGAAGATCCTTCACAGGCTTCGTATGCAGAATTAAAAAAAATGAGATTAGTATTTTCTCTTTTTGCATTATTCATTGCTTCAGGGTCATAACACTGTACTTTAAATCCTTGATCAAAAAGATTTGATGCAATTTTCATTGATGTGGAATCTCTCACATCATCTGTGTTAGGTTTAAAACTTAAACCAAGAAAAGTAATTGTAGAATTATTTTTTATTTTTGAAGTAATTTTATTGGAAATTTTAATTATACGATCTTGATTAGATTTATTCACCGCATTAATTATTGATAAATCAATATTTTTCTTTTTAGCTGTTGAATAGAAAGCTTTTACATCTTTTGGAAAACATGATCCTCCAAATCCAGGTCCAGCATTTAAAAATTTAGAACCAATACGTTTATCTATACCCATTGCATGTGCTACTTGCTGAACGTCAGCTCCTACTACTTCACATAAGTCAGCAACCTCGTTAATAAATGCAATTTTAGTTGCTAGAAAACTATTGGATGCATATTTAATTATTTCTGAAGTTTCTATTGATGTAGCCACAATTGGGGTTTCTTTAAGAAATAAAGGTCTATAAAGTTCTCTCATTATATTTTCAGATTTTTTATTATCTGTTCCTATTACAACTCTATCTGGTCTAATAAAATCATCAATAGCAGATCCTTCTCGTAAAAATTCTGGATTAGAAACTACATCAAAAAGTTTTTGATCAACTTTATTTGATATAATTTTTTTTACTTCGCTTGTCGTTCCAACTGGTACGGTGGATTTAGTTACAACTAAACAATATTTTTTAATACTTTCTGAAATTTCATCTGCAACTTGCCATACAAAACTTAAATCAGCTTCATCTTCTAGCCTTCTTGTAGGAGTTCCAACAGTTATAAAAAAAATATCTGTATTTTCTGAATTATTTTTTATGCTTGAAGCAAAAGATAATAATTTTGTTTTATTAATATGCTTATCTAAAAGCTTATCCATTCCAGGTTCAAAAAATGGGCACGTACCTGATTTGAGTTTTTCAAGACGCTCCGTATCTTTATCGATACATGTTACAGAATATCCAAATTCAGCAAAGCAAACCCCGGTTACCAAACCAACGTAACCGGTACCAACGATTGTAAGATTCATCATATTACAGAATTTATTAAAATTTCTGTCTCAATAAACTAAATATTTATCATTTGTTATAAAATAAATACGAGATTTTTACTGGAAAAAATGTAATTTTTTATTATTTATATCGTAATTATGTCAGAAACTAAAAAAGTTCAAACAGGGATAAACAATATATCAGAAGAATGGTTTAGGGCTAATATAGATAGAAAAACTCTAAAAAAACTTTCCAAAAGATCAGATTTTGAGGGGTGGAAACATATTATTATTTATTCACTATCATTAGGAGCTCTAGGTTTATTATCGATATATACATGGCATAGCTTGTGGTTTATACCTATATACCTTGCTTATTCTACGATGTGGGGTGGAGCTGATGCTATTTGGCATGAGTGTGGTCATGGAACTGCTTTCAGAAATAGAAGATTAAATAAATTCTTCTATAACATTGCTAGTTTTATGAATAATTTTGAACCTGTTAGATGGAAGTGGAGTCACTCTCTTCATCATAGCTATACTGCTTCAGTTGATCCTCATGACTACGAAGTTGATGGTAGTATTTTTGCTAAACATACATTTTTAAGTTTTATTTTAAATTTTATTCCTGGAATTGGTTTTTTTACAATTCATAAATCACTTTATGTAGAAATTATTAAACATGCTTTAGGCATTAGGACTGATGTGATGAAAGATTGCATTCCAGAAGATAAAATTACTGATTGTATAAATAGCTCTAGAATTTTTGTTCTTCTATGGATTACAATAATAGCTGTCTCAATTTACTTTTCTACCTTTTTGCCAATATTTTTATTTTTAATACCAAAGTTCTTTGGCATTAATGGTATCTGGGGTGTAACACAACATATGGGTCTTAAAGAAAGCGCCAAGGATCACCGACTATCAACAAGATCAGTTAGACTTAATCCGATTTTTAGTTTTATCTATTGGAAGATGGAATACCATATTGAGCACCATATGTTTCCTATGATACCTTCATACAATCTTCCTAAATTATATGAAGTAATAAAAGATCAAATGCCAGAACCTCAAACCCTATATCAAGCTTATAAAGAAATTTTACCTGCAGTAATAAAAAAATCTAAAAACCCTGATTATTTTATACCAGTTCAGCTACCTAACAATTAGATATTAATTTCATTTACTTAGAGCTCAAAAAAGTACCGTAAATAAATTCATAAAAATCCACATTTAGTTTTCTATCACCATTTAAAACGTGAGTCATTAATGTAGCAAATAAATTATTTTTTATATCTACCAAAAAATAAGTTGAAGCTGCTCCAGCCCATCCAAATTCTTCAAATTCTCCAATATTGTTATTTTTTTCTGGAAATAACATTGTCCTAAAACCTAAACCCCAACCATATGGCTCAAGACCATTATCACCTTCTTCTGAAAGTCCATCTATCCCTTCTATTTTCATAGGTAAAAGATTTTCTGGTAAAGTATTTTTAATAATTAAATTTAAAGTTTTTTCACTAATTATTTGAACTCCAGAATCTGATTTTCCGTTTAAAAGCATCTTACAAAATTTGTTATAATCTTTCATTGTAGAATACAGACCATGGCCTCCTCGCGCATAGGTTGTACTATTAATAGGATAATCTTGCGGATTTTTTTCTTCAATTAACTTTTTACTTTGTGAATCATATTGATACAATGTCATCAACCTCTGAGATTTTTTATCATCTAAAGAAAATCCAGTATCTTGCATATCAAGAGGGTCAAAAATATTATCTTTAAGAATATTTTGAAGTTTCTTATTGAGAACCACCTCTAATATTCTTGCTAAAACATCTATACAAACAGAATATCGCCATTCTGTCATAGGCTGACTGTACAAAGGAAATTTAGATAATAATTTTATTTCATCAGATAATAATCTTTCATTAAATAATTTTTGTTTCGTATACTCAGCAGCAAGCGCATCAGGAAGAAATCCGTAACTAAAGCCCGCAGTATGTTGTAAAAGATTTTTTATTGTTGGTTTTATTTTTAAGTCTTCAATATCACTTATTGATTCTTTGTTATTTTTCATAACTTTTAGATTTTGAAATTCAGTTAAATATTTATCAATTGGATCATCTAAATTTATTAATTTTTTTTCTACAAGTTGCATTGTGACTATTGCTATTATAG
>CACNCW010000007.1 GCA_902619055.1 uncultured Alphaproteobacteria bacterium | reverse complement strand
GGATATTAAAAAAGATATAGCGCGAATATGTAATGATGCAGCAAAGATGCTTGATATTAATTTAGAGTTTTCACATAAAATGATTAATCATGACAATAATTATGTAGGTGAAAAATATGGTGCGACTACAGAAGATGGAATAAAAGCAACAAAGCTTTTAGCTAATAAAGAGGGAATTATTTTAGATCCAGTTTATACATCAAAAGGTTTTGCAGCTTTAATTGATTATGTTGAAAAAGGAATCATTAAGAAAGGTGAAAACGTCATTTTTATGTTCACTGGTGGTAGTCCGGCAGTTTTTGCATATAACGATGAAATTGCAAATAATTCTAATCAATAATTTCAAATTTATCTAAATATTTATTTGATAACTTAATACCTAATCCATGTTTATTTTCATCTAATTCGATAAAACCATTTTTTGCTTGAGGTTCGCCATCAAAAATATACCAAAATAATTCATTACCAATTTCTACAGGCCAAAAAGGAAAATACTCAACTATTGGAGCGTTTGCTGAACTCATAGAAATATGAAAATTATGAACTTGTCCTGCGTGAGGAATAACTGGTATTTGAAATGCTTCAGCTAAAGCAGAAATTTTATGTGCTTGTGTTATACCACCAACTCTATTCGTATCAAATTGCACAACATCAATTGCTTTTTTTTCTAGTAATTGTCTAAAACCAAAAAGTGTATATTCATGTTCACCACCAGATATAGGAGTTCTACATGAGGCTTTTAGATCTGCATAACCATCAATATCATCAGCAATAACTGGTTCTTCTAACCAACGAAGATTTTCATTATCAATTAATCGCATCATTCTTTTTGCATATTCAAATGTCCATCCCATATATACATCTGCCATAAGATCAACATTATCACCAACAACTGATCGCACTGTTTTGATTAACTCAATATTTTTATGCATACCTTCAGCACCATCAGTGGGACCCCAACCAAGTCTTAATTTCATTGCTTTAAAACCTTGATCAACATAATCCTTAGCTTCTTTTGCAAGACTATCAAGAGGTTGACTATAAAGCTTACTTGCATAACAAGGGAGTTTTGATTTAGTTTTTCCACCTAATAATTTGAATACGGGTTGTTTAGCAGATTTTCCAAGTGCATCCCATATTGCAATATCAATAGCACTAATAGCTGTCATACCTACACCTTTTCTCCCCCAAGCAAGTGTTTGGCGATACATCTTTTGCCATATATGCTCATAATCCCATATACTTTCACCAATAATGGCTGGAGCTAAGTAATTATCTACAACTGATTTACATGGTTCTGGGGATAATGCTGCATTACCTAAACCTACCAAACCATCACTTGTTTCTATCTCAACAACTAACCAGCTATGAAATTTATATGTTGTCCATCTATCATTTGAAATATTTTCTTGATTCACAATATCTGCAGCATTTGTGCAAAAATTTTCGTGAATTTTTTGAACGGGCCCTGTCCATTTATAGACCTTTGCTTTAACACTTACAATTTTACTCACAAAATAATTATTATACTAATTTAAATCAATTTAAGAGAATTTTTTAATATTAAGATAAGAGTTTAAGTAATAACTTTAAAGATTCTAGCATCGGACTTACATTAGCTCTATTTTTGCCCACAATATCAAAAGCTGTTCCATGAGCAGGAGTAGTTATAGGTATTGGTAGACCACCTTGAACAGTAACACCTTTTTCAAATCCAAACGATTTAAGACCTGATTGTATGGCGTCATGATACATTCCGACAAGACAATTATACTCTTTATTTTTATAAGCTTTAATAAATGATGTATCACATGGTAACGGGCCAAAAACTTTGATTTTCATTTTTTTTGCTTTGTTTATTGCAGGAATTATAATTTTTTTCTCTTCATTTCCAAACTCAGCGTGAGGATTTAAAGCTTGAACACCTACTTTTGGATTTTTTAATCCATTTTTTTTTAAATACTTATTAACTAATTTAATTGGTTCAAGAATATTTTTAATAGTGATATTTTTTGCAACATCTTTAAGGGGAATATGTGAAGTTACTCTAGCAGTCCAAAAATTATTTAATACATTAAGTTCACAAACATAGTTTTTTATTTTAAATTTATTTTTAAAATAATGGAGTTCATCCTTAAATTTCATACCAGCAAGATCTAAACTCGTTTTATTAAACGGAGCAAAATTAATTCCATCTATTTTTTTCTTATTATATAAATCAACCGCTATATCGATAGAATTTAAAACAGAAATTCCTGATTTTATATTTGCTTTTCCAATTGGATATCTTACTTTTCTTTTAGTAATATCAAAGAAAATCTTACTAGTACTTTTAAATTCTATCTGATCAAAATTATTAATAAACTTAATTTTTTTTTTATTTTTTTGTTTTGTTAAATGTTTATCAAATACAGATTTTTCTCCAATAATTATAATATTTATTTTTTTTAAAATATTATGAGATAGAATTTTAGAAATTAATTCAGGACCAATTCCAGATGGATCACCTAAAAGAACAGCTATACTTTTTTTATTTCTCATTAAATTTTATAAAACTTCTCTGCATTTTTTAAAAAAATTTTATTTTGTTCATTTTGTGAAAAATTTTTTACAATATTAAAGTACGAACTCCAATAATTATCAAAAGTATTAAAAATTTTATCTACAGGAAAATTTGATCCAAACATACACCTATCAATACCAAAAATTTCAATTGTATTAAGAATAAAATATTCAGTAGAAATAATTGTCCAACTAGGATTAAACATCCCCAACCCTGATATTTTACAAACAAAATTTTCATGTTCGGCTAAAGATTGCATTTTTCCCATCCAATATTTTTTATATTCTTCAGTTTGGAAACAAGGTTCACCAGTATGGTTTAAGATAAATTGTACATTTGGGTAACGTTTTGCTAATTTACAAGCATCATCAAACTGATGAGGATATATTTGTATATCAAAAGATAATTTTCTATTGGCCAAATGTCTAAAGTTATCTTGCCATAACTCATCTTTTAAATAATCTTTTTTAGCATGAGAATATTGTGGTTTATCTTTATCAAATGATAAAATTTGTCTAATTCCTCGTACATTTTTATATTCAAGGTGTTGATCAAGAACTTCGCTGACTTTTTCTTCAGAAAAATCAGCAAATGCAACAATCCCATTTGGGATTTTTAAATTATTATTATCTGAAATATTTTGTAACCATTTTGTTTCTTCTATCGGGTTCATTGCATCATGTTCAGCCTGAACATGTATTGATTTCATGAGATTTTGATTTTTTGCATCATTTAAATAATCATCTAATAAATAACTCTTTTTAATACTTTTAAAACTTCCATAAAATGCTTCATCTTCATTACCACTTAACCAAGGATAATGTGTTTCTTTAGAATAAAGATCCCATAGATGATGATGTGAATCAACAATAGCTATTTTTTTCATTTATATTTTTTATAGAATTGAATTTTATCTATAAGTTTATAAAATTAATAGATATAATTTATTTGAAAAGAGGTATTATGAATTATGCATGGATTCTTGAAATCCGACCAGGATATGAGGAAGAATATAAAAAGAGACATGATGAAATTTGGCCAGAAATGGTTCAAATGCTTAAAGAAGCTGGATTACGAAATTATAATATTTTTAGATATGGATTAAAATTATTTGGATATTTTGAAACTGATGATCTTAAAAAATCCATTAACTTTATATCTAAAAGCGAAATTAATAAAAAATGGTCTAAATATATGGAGCCCATAATGAAAGTAGATATTGATCCGAAAACAAATTTTCCATACTTGTTGCCATTACAAATGCATTTAGATTAAAAACAAATAATGAATAAAGTAAAAATTGGAGTCATAGGAGCAGGTTGGTGGGCTACAGAAAATCATATCCCTCATTTAGCAGAAAGAGATGAAGTTGAATTAACAAGTGTATGTAAGCTTGAAGAAGACCAATTAAGTTTTGTAAAGAATAAATTTAATTTTAAACATGCATCTACTGATTTTAAAGAAATGTTAGATTTATCATATTTAGATGGAGTAGTAATCTCTTCCCCTCATCATGCACATTACGAAAATGCAAAAGCAGCGCTTGAAAAAAATTGTCATGTAATGATTGAGAAACCTATGACTACAGTTTCTAGAGAAGCTGAAACACTTCTCCAATTAGCAAAAAAAAAGAATAAACATATTTTAATCCCAAATGGTTTTAATTTTAAAAGTTTTATGTCTAAGGCTGAGGAAATTATAATAAATAAAAAAATAGGTGAAATAAAACATGTTGATGCAGCTTTTTCATCATCTTTGATAGACTTATTTCAAGGGATACCATTGAGTGAGTCTAATAATCATACATTCCAACCCCATGCTTCTACATGGTCAGATCCAAATAAAGGGGGAGGATATGGTTGGGGACAATTGTCACACATGTTTGCAGGTGTTTTAAAGATTACTCATCTTGAACCAGATCAAGTATTCTGTCTATCTGTGCCTTCACCAACAAATGTTGATTATACCAATGCAGTTTCTATGAAATTTTCAAATGGTGCAACTGGTTCTTTTTCTGGAAGTGCATTTGTACCAAAAGATTTTGGAGGTACTTTTTATATTACAGTTCATGGCACACTTGGTGTTTTATATTTAGATATGGAAGTAAAAAGAGAACGGTTATTTGTACGTCTGAATAATGGAGATAATATAAATTATGAAATAGAGGAGGGTGATGGCGCATTTAGTTATGGAACTAAAGAAGCATTAAATACTTTTGTTGATTTATGTCTCAATAAAGATGTAAAAAATCATTCAGATGGAGCACTTGCTTTAAAAACAGTAAGAATATTAGAAGCGATGTATAAATCTATTGAAAGTAAAAAATTACAACAAATTTAAATAAGTAAATTAAAGATCAAATACTTTACCAGGATTCAAAATATTATTTGGATCAAAGCTTTTCTTAATTAATTTCATAAGAGGAATATTATCAGGGTGTTGCTTCAGTAAATATTCTTTCTTTTGAAGACCAATACCATGTTCACCCGTAATAGTTCCATCCATCTCTAAAGCTTTATCAATTAATCTATTGCTAAATTCTCTAATATATTTGTATTCATTTTGTTTGCTTGGATCATAGACAATGGATACATGAAAATTTCCATCACCAACATGACCAACCATTGGTGCCTTTAATCCCGTATCACGAAGTTCCGTTTCTGCAAATTTAATACATTCCACTATGTTTGAAATAGGTACACAAACATCAGTAACATACACTCTGATATTATCACCCTGTGCTTTAACAGAATAATACACGTTATGTCTTGCTTTCCAGATTTTGTTTCTTTCTTCTGTGTTTGCAGCCCATTTAAATTCACTGCCATTATTAGTATTAGAAATTTCTTCCACTACATCAATTGATTCTTTATTTGAAATCTCGCTGCCATGAAATTCATAGAATAGTGTTGGCAAACTTTCTAAATTTTCTAGCTTTGAGTATTTTATACTTATATCCATTTGATCTTTATTTAATAATTCTACTCTTGCAATAGGGACACCATACTGAATGATTTCTTGTGCGGTTAAAACTGCGGAGTCTAGATCAGGGAACTGACAAACAGCACTCATTATGCTCTCAGGTATTGGAGATAATCGAAGATGCACTTCAGTTATTATTCCTAAAGTTCCCTCTGATCCAACAAAAAGGTTAGTGAGATTATACCCTGCAGAGGTTTTTTTGGATCTTGTTCCTGTATTTATAATTTCACCATTGGCCATTACAACGGTTAAACCAAGTACTGTGGTTTTCATAGTTCCATATCTCACAGCCATCGTCCCTGAAGCTGAACAAGCTGCCATACCTCCAAGAGATGCGTTTGCACCAGGATCAATTGGAAAAAAAACTCCTTTATCTTTTAAAGTTTCATTTAGTTCTTCTCTAGATACATTTGCTTGTACTCGACAATCAAAGTCTGCCTCATTAATAGAAATAATTTTGTTAAAATTTTCCATTGAAATTGTAAATCCTTCATCATTTCCAACAACATGACCTTCTAACGATGTACCAGTACCATACGCAGTTACTGGTACTTTAAATTCATTACAAATTTTTAATATTTTTGAGAGTTCTTCATTGTTTTTTGGAAACAAAACTGCCCTAGGCAGAACAGGGTCATAAGCATCTTCACCTTTTGCATGATTATTTCTGACACTTTCTGAAAATGATATTCTTTCTTGTAAAATATCTTTTAAATTGTCCAATAATCCTCTATCCATGAATTAATAATATTAATTATTCAATAAAAGTAAATGAATACCACAGCATTAGAATTAGAAAATATATATGATTTAGCATATAAAGCACTATCAGCCCATGGATGTGATCATTTCAATGCTGATTCTGTAGCAACAACAGTTTCACATGCTGAAAGAGATGGAAGTGTTTCTCATGGATTGTTTCGTATTCCTGGTTATGTAGCTTCGTTAAAAAGTAAAAAAGTAAATGGAGCGTCACGACCTTCAAATACCTATCTTACACAGAACGCAATTCGTGTTGAAGGTGATTATGGGTTTGCTCCAGTAGGAATCAAAGTTGGTTTGCCTGAATTGATAAAAACGACAAATAAACATGGGGTTGGTGTTTTAACTATAACTAATACTCATCACTTTGCAGCCTTATGGCATGAAACTGAAGCATTAGCAGAAAATAATTTAATTGGAATTGCTTGTACTGCATATAAACCAAGTGTGGCTCCAGCTGGTGCAAAGAAACCACTATTTGGAACTAATCCAATATCATTTGCTTGGCCAAGAAAAAATAATACCCCTGTAGTCTACGATATGGCAACTTCAACAATGGCGATGGGAGAAGTTCAGGTTGCTGCACGTGATGGTCACAAAGTTCCATTTGGAACAGGCCTAAATAAAGATGGAGAAAAAACTGATAATCCATCTGAAATTGCAAATGGAGGAGTCCTTTTAACATTTGGCGACTACAAAGGTTCTGCAATAGCAATGATGATTGAGTTATTAGCTGCAGGTCTAGTAGGAGATTTATTTAGTTTTGAAGCTAAAGAAGAAGACAATAATGATGGAGGTCCCGCAAGGGGCGGTGAATTTATTATGGCATTATCTCCAGAGCTTATTGCAGGAAAAAATTGGAATGAACATGCTGAGAAATTTTTTGAACAAATGACATCTTTAGACGGTGTGCGATTACCTGGACAACGAAGACACACTAATAGGAAAGATAAAGGTCCAAGACAAATTAATACAGAGCTAATAGAAAAGATAAAGAGTCTAATCTAATCCATTTATGGATAATATTAAATTAGATTTTCAAAAACATATTGATGCAGGAAGATGCAATGGAGCAGAATGGATAATAAATTATAAAAATAATATTTATCATGAAGTAATTGGTTACAAAGATTTGGAATTAAAAAATAAGCTCAATAAAAATTCATATTATAGAATTTGGTCAATGACAAAGCCAATTATTGGTTTTGCAGCAATGCAATTAATTGAAAAAAATTTCTTATCTCTTGATGATACTATAGATAAACATTTATCTGATTTTAAAAATTTAAAAAAACTTAGTAGTATTGAGAGTAACTTAAAAAATACAACTTCTCTGGAAAATAAACCTACTGTTAGACAACTTTTACAACATACAGCAGGCTTTACATATAACAATTGTGATAATTTTTTAGCTCAAGAATATGAGGATAGACATTTATTTCATTCTGCATCTTCAAGTTTGGAGGAAGAGATTAGTAAAATTTCTGAATTACCTTTGTTATATGAACCTGATTCAAAATGGCATTATTCTATATCTATAGATGTTTTAGCGAGAATTATAGAAGTTGTAACAAAAGATAAAATTTTTGATGTGTTAAACGAAAATATTTTTTTACCTTTAGAAATGAATAAAACAAATTTTTATATTGATGAAAATAGTAATAGTCAGTTAGTTGAAACATTTGAATATAATAGTAATAAATCAAAACTTACAAATTTAAATTACGATAAAAGAAAGTTAATATTATATGGGTACCCAACAAATAATAAAAATTATTCCAGAGGAGGTCATGGTTTGTTTTCTACAGCTGAAGATTATGAAAAATTTGCAACAATGCTTATCGATGGTAAAAATAAAAATGGAAAAGAGCTTATTAATTCTCAAAGTTTAGAATTAATGAGAAATAATTCTTTAAATAAAGATTTATTTCCAATTGAAATCACATCAATTAATACAAATAAAGATGAAGATTATGAAAATGATCTAGATGGATATGGATGGGGGTTAGGATTTAGAGTTTTAATGAATAATACCTCTCAAAATAAGTTTGGTCCAGTTGGAGAATTTGGATGGTCAGGCTATGCCGCTACTTATTTTTTGGCAGATCCAAAAAATAATTTGTCAGCTGTTTTAATGATGCAAATTTTAGATGCCGATAAGATTATTAAAAAAGATTTTTACAATAATATCTTTAATAATCTTTAATAAACATGAAATCAAATCCCTATACTTATGGAATAATTTTAACTCTTTTAACTTATTTATCTTTTGGTATTTTAGATACAATTCAAAAGACAGCAGTTCAATATCATTCTGTTTTTGTATTATTATTTGTTAAATTTACTTTCTGTTTTATTTTTTCTTTTTTTATTGCAAAAAAAAATAAAGTTAAAAAATTTTATCTTTCAAATAATTATAAGATACAAATAACTAGATGTATTTTATCTGTATGTGAATCTTGTTTTTTTGTATTGTCTTTTAGGCACTTAGCACTTGCAGATGCCCATACCATAGGATCTTTAGCTCCTGTTCTGGTTCTAGTTTTTTCTTATTTTATTTTAAAAGAAAAAATTAATGTGGCAACTTGGCTTGCAATTGCTGTTAGTTTCTGTGGAGTTATTCTAATCATGCGTCCTGGACTAACTATATTTAATCCTTATCTAATTATTCCATTATGTGCTGCTTTTTTCTACTCACTTTTTCAAATAGCGACCAGATTAAATGCTAAGTATGATGATAATGAAACTATGTTATTCTACAATGGTCTTATAGGCGCTTTTATTACATTTGTACTATCACTTTTTTTCTGGCAACCACTACATTCATTTTCTTTTATTTTTTTTATTTTTTTGGGTATCTTTTTTTGTACTGGTTTATTTTTACAAATTAAGGCGTTAAGTGTTACACCAGCTAGTATTTTAGCACCTTATAATTATACTATAATTGTTTGGGGAATAATTTTTGGTTTAATAGTATATGGAGAAGTTCCAGATATATTTACGATTATAGGAGCAATTATTATTGTTTCATCTGGAATATTTATATTTAGATATTCTTATAAGTAGTTTTAATTTCTTTGTATCAATTAAAAAATTAATGTTATAAATTTACTCTATGTTTATTGGTATCGATCTTGGAACTTCATCAATCAAAATGATTTTAATTGATCAAAATCAAAGCATTCTTGCAACCGCTAATTCAAGCCTTACTGTACAATCACCTAAAGATGGTTTTAGTGAACAAAATCCACAAGAATGGATTGATTCAACAATGGAATGCTTGAATGCTTTAAAATCAAAAAAACCAAAAGAATTTTCACAAACTATTTCAATAGGAATATCCGGTCATATGCATGGAGCTACGTTAATAGACAAGGATGGAAAAGTTATTAGACCATGTATTCTTTGGAATGATACAAGATCATATCAAGAATGCGAAGAATTTGAAAAACAAAATTTTGATGTACGATCAATTTCAGGAAATATTACCATGCCTGGTTTTACTGCACCAAAAATAAATTGGATAAAAAATAATGAAATAGATAATTTTAAAAAAATTTTTAAAGTTTTACTTCCTAAAGATTATTTACGATTTGTTCTTACTGGTGAATTTTTTTCTGAAATGTCAGATGCATCTGGAACATTATGGCTAGATATCCAAAAAAGAAAATGGTCTAATCAACTTTTATCTTGCTCATTTTTAGAAGAAAAACACATGCCAGATTTAGTGGAAGGAAATGAGCAGACAGGATTTTTAAAAAAAGATTTAAAAGAGAAATTTAATTTTAACAATAATGTTAAAGTTGTGGGTGGGGCAGGGGATAATGCTGCCGCAGCAACTGGTATGGGTATAACAAATAAAAACCAATCATTTATATCTCTTGGCACTTCAGGGGTTTTTTTTACTCCCACTGAAAATTTTTTGAGTAATACTGGAGATGCAGTACATTCTTTTTGTCATTGTTTACCAAATAAATGGCACCTAATGTCTGTTATGTTAAGTGCAAGTAATTGTTTAGATTGGATTTGTGCTATTACCAATACTTCAATTGCTGATACACTTAATAATGTAGAGCAATTTTATAATGATAAAAATTCTATAAAAAATTCTTCATATTTTTTACCTTATTTGTCTGGAGAAAGAACCCCACATAACGATCCACATATTAGAGGTTCACTTCATTCTATAAAAACAACTACAAATGCTACAGATTTTCAGTATGCAGTAATTGAAGGTGTCAGTTTTGGAATATTAGATGGAGTTAATTCTATTTTGAAAGTTAATAATAACTTTGATAAAATATTTATGGTTGGAGGAGGTTCAAAAAGTTCATTTTGGATTGAATTGCTTGCAGCACTTTTAAATAAAAAGTTAAGTGTTTGTGATCAAAGTGAATTTGGTGCCGCACTTGGCGTTGCAAGATTAGCTATGTATCAGGATGATACTATTGATAATAAAGAAAATATTATTAGTGAAATAAAAATAAGTAAAACTTATGAACCTAACGAAGCTAACATTGATCTTTTATTACAAAGGTATTCAATTTGGAAAGATTTATATAACAGCAATAATAAAATTGCTAAAAATTTAAGTTTTTAGTAAATATTTTTTAAAAAATTAATCTTTTTTTCTAAAATTTCAGAAAATAAAGGAAACTTTTTTGGTGTGTCACCCCAAAGCTCTTCACAATTTGTAAATTTAATAACTTTATCTTTTTCTAAATAATATTTGATCCATTCCCAACTCGGTTCATAATATTCAAAATTTAATTTTTTATCTTTGATTTTCAACATAAAAACATACCAACTTGCAATTGCATCAATACAGTTTTCTGGAATTATTTTTTTTTCAAAGCAATTATGTATGGTAGGTAATATAAATATTGGAAATTTACCTACTCCATCCATTGCAATTCTCTCTAATTTATCAGCAATATTTTTATTGTTAAATCTTTCATAAATTGTGATCATATAATCCTCTAAATTAAAAGGTTTGTGTACAAGTGCTGGTATTATTTCTTTTTGTTGAATTTCAAAAAAATATTGTTCTAAATTTTTATCAGATATTGCTTCATCATAAGTTGTGTAACCTTTAAGTGCACCAAAATAACTTAATGCTATGTGAGCTCCATTAAGAATTCTAATTTTTGCTTCTTCATAAGGAAATACATCATTCACAAACTTGACACCAACATCTTCAAGCCTTGGTCTTTCATTAATGAAGTCATCCTCTATTATCCATTGAATAAATGGTTCAGCCATGACACCACAGTTTTCATCTAAATTAAATTTTTCCATTATTTCAGACTTTAAAAATTCAGGTGTTCTAGGAGTAATTCGATCAACAACACAAGAGGGAAAACTTACATTATTTTTTATCCATTCTAAAAGCTCAATTTCATTAGATGCTGATAAATATTGTTTAAAACAGTCTTTTAACATTATTCCATTTTCTCTAATATTATCACAACATAGCAATGTGATTTTTTTATTTGTAGATAACATCCGTTTTTTTAAGGCTGCCATGAGATAAGAATAAATGATATTATTTTCTTTTCCTCCAATATTATTTTTAACAATTTTTAGATTTAAATTTAATTTATTTTTTTCGTTTATATAGTAACCACTTTCAGTAATAGTCATTGTAACTAATTTTACATCTGGATTTGAAAGAGCATCCTCAGCTTCTTCTTTATTTCTACTCCAGTCTATTAACTCAATTATCGAATTAATTTCTTTATATTCTTCTTCTCCAGATGTAGAAATTGTTTTAAGAATATATTTTCCTTTTTTTAATTTAAGATTATCAAATTTTTTGCTGTCTTCTTTTCTTAAATTAATTCCACAAATTCCCCAATTAAGATCATTAAACGTATTGAGGTATTCATTTATATAATTTGCCTGATGAGCTCTATGAAAGTTTCCAACACCAAGATGAACAATACCAGTTTTGCAATTCTCTCTATTAAAAGCCGAAATAGCTAATTCATTTTTATTCATCAATTTTAATTTGAAGTTTTACATCAGTAGGTCTATGTTCTGCTGCTCTCATAAAAGCTTCAACACTTTCTTCAAATTTAAAAGTATGTGTAATCATCGGTTTAACATCAATTTTTCCACGTTCTAGAAGTCTTATTGATGGTTCGTATTGATGTGAATACCTATGTACAGTTTGAAATTCAAGACCTTTTGCAAATAGTACTGCCCAGTTCATAGGAACTGGCTCAGCATTATTTCCAATTAAAACAACATGCGCTCCAGGTGAGCAGCAAGTAAAAATAGCTTCATATGCTTTTACTGCTCCACTGCATTCAAAAAACCTATCAACTCCCCAACCTTTAGTTTCATTCATAATTTTTGTTTCTAAATTTTCTTTTGATAAATCTACAGGAATAAGATCCGGGTAATAATCACACATTTTTAATTTTTCACTTAAAATATCCGCTATATAAACTTTTGCACATCCACCAGCCAAAGCTGCAAGAGCTGTAACCAAACCAATTGGTCCACATCCCATCACTAAACCAATTTGACCAGGTTTTATTTTGGCTTTTGTCACACCTTGCATACCTACTGCCAAAGGCTCAACCATTGCTCCTTCGGCATACGACAGATTATCTGGTAATTTAAAAACCATATCACTTGGAAAAATAACTTCAGGTGTTAAACAACCATGAATAGGTGGTGTAGCCCAAAATTTTACTTCTTGATCATAATTGTAGATACCAAGTTTATATTCTTTTGTAGTTTTACTAACTATCTGTGGTTCAATACAAACTCTGTCACCAACCTTCAAATTTTTTTCATCAGCACCTACTTCAATAATTATACCTGAGCCTTCGTGACCCAAAACCATTGGAGAATTGACATTCCATTGCCCAATCTTTCCATGTTCATAATAGTGAATATCTGATCCACATATTCCAACAGTATGCATTTTGATTTTTACGTCATTCAAGCCAACCTTATTTGGTAGCTCAATATCTCTTAAATTTAATTCAAGTTTTTTTTCTAAAACTAATGCTTTCATGACTGTTAATAAATAACATATTTTTAAATATAAATTATTATAATTTTTGATGAAATTTCTATTTTGTTAACATATTGTAAGTATTAATGATTATTGATCAATTTAAGTTAACTAATAAAGTTGCTATTGTAACAGGTGGAACAAGAGGAATTGGTCTATCTATAGCTCATACTCTTGGAGAAGCTGGAGCAAAAATAATTGTTACTAGTAGAACCGATAAATATGATGGTTTAAAAAGTTTAAAAGAAGCAAATTATGATGTTTCCTTTTTACAGGGTGATATTACTAAACCAGATGAACCTCAAAAAATTATAAATTTTGTATTAGAAAAATATAATTCAATTGATATCTTAGTTAATAATGCTGGTGTTGCTCAACACGGAACTATGGAAGAATTTGATGATGAATTATTAGATAAAATAATGAATACAAATGTTGATTCTGTTTTTAGAATGTGTCGTTCAGTTTTACCACAAATGAAAAAACAAGGTGAAGGAGTGATTTTAAATATAGGTTCGATATCTGGATTAGTATCAAATATTCCTCAACCTCAAGTGGCTTATAATGCATCAAAAGCAGCTGTACATATGTTAACAAAAAGTTTAGCAAGTGATTTTGCAGAAAACAATATTCGTGTGAATGCTATTGCCCCAGGTTACATTGATACAGAAATGACAAAGCTAACTAAAGAAAACGAACATTGGTATGAAACTTGGAATAGTATGACACCGCTCAAAAGAATGGGTAAACCAAGTGAAATTGCATCTGCAGCACTTTTTTTATGTAGCCCTGCTTCAAGTTATATTACAGGTGAAGTATTAGTTATAGATGGAGGATATACTCTTAGATAAGATAATTATTCTTTAAAAAGAAAAATATTTGCCCTTATATTTATTTTGTCTTTAAGAATTGTTGTGTTTTTCCAATTACCGGTGCCAATTTCAAAGTCATTTCTGGAAAAAGATATTACACTTTTTACCTGAACCAACTCATTAGCTAGTTTTATAATCTCAATATCAATAGGGATTTTTTGACTTTTACCCTTTATTGTTAATTCACCTATTAAAATAATATTATTATCTTCATAGTTAAATTTAAAATTATTAGTATCAATAAGACCGAATGGAAATTTTTTAGAATCAAAGAAAATCTCACTCAGTACTAAATCTTTATATCGTTTATAATTTAAATCTAAACTATCAATACTAACATTTATTAATGCTTTGTTATTATTTTCATTAGACAAATCCAAGGAAACAAAACCATCAAATGTATTAAATTTACCAGTAACATTTTTTGCAAACAAAACTGGAACTTCAAATTCTATGCTAGAAATATCTTTATCTATAGTCCATAAATCATTTGCAACAGTCTGTTTGCAATAAAGAAAAATAAAAAATAAACTAAATATTACTTTCAATATATTTCCTTGCTAGTTCATCAGCTTTTTCATTAAATTCAAAACCTGCATGACCTTTAACCCACTTCCATGTCACACTATGTTTATTTATTAGGTTATCTAATTGCATCCATAATTCTTTATTTTTCACTATTTTTTTTGTTGAAGTTTTCCATCCATTTTTTTTCCAATTTGTAATCCATGATTCAATACCATCCTTTACATATTTGCTATCGGTATAAATGATTAATTCTTTTTTTATCTCAAAATATTCCAGTGCTTTTATTGCAGCTGTAAGTTCCATTTTATTATTAGTTGTGTGTTGATCACCACCATTTAATAAAATTTCTTTATTATTATCTAATATCACGACACCCCATCCACCTATACCAGGATTCCCAGAACATGCACCATCTGTATAAACATTAATCATTATTCAAAAATATCATTTTGTTGATGCCATTTTAAAATATTCAAATATTCAAATGGATCTTTTTTAACAACTACTGCATCAGGGGGATGAAAAATATAATCGTGCACTCTCGTACTTAATATTCTAACAGCAGCAGCTCTTAATAAAATATTTAACGATTTCTTCTCAAGATCACTCAATTCTCTCAACTTTTGATATTCTCCAAGAATTATCAAGCAGTTCTCTTTGTTAAAGTACTGTCCATTTTCACTAAAGCACCAATCATTAATAATTATGGCTAAATCGTAAATATAAAAATAATAACATGCAAAATAGAAATCTATTACTCCAGAAATTTTTTCATCTTTAAAAAAAATATTATCTCTAAACAAATCAGCATGTATTACACCACTAGGAATGTTTGCTGGCCAATAATTTTCTAAATAGTCTATTTCATTTTTTAACAAATACATTGTTTCATTAAACTTTTCGGATTTATTATTAAGGCACTTTTTGTAAATTTCTTTCCAATCCTGTAGATCTAAACTGTTAGGTCTTTTTTCATCAAAATTTAGGGTAAGATTGTGTAAATTAGCAACCATTTTTCCAACTTCTCTACACATTTCAGCATTAGGTTCTTCAATACTTTTACCTTCCAGAAAAGATATTATTACAGCTGTTTTATTTTTTATTCTTTTTAAAATTTTTCCATTTTTATCTGAGATAGCTTTTGGACATTTAAAATTATTTTTATTTAAAAAGTTTTTTAAATTTATAAAAAAAGGTAATTCTTGCTCAGTTACTCTTTTTTCAAAAATTGTTAAAATATATGGTTGATTATTACAAAAAATTTTAAAATTTGAGTTCTCTATCCCATCTACAATTTCTTCAAAGCTGTCTAAATTTCCAATTGAGTATTCAGAAATAAAGTTTTCAATATCTTCTTTAAGTAATTTAGTAAAGACTGCCATCTTCTATATGTTTAGTTTTTGCGGCACTTTAAAAAATACATCTTCTTTTTGGTAAGATCCTTCATTTATATGTATTTCAAAATTTCTTTTCAAATTATCAAGAAGTTTTTTAACAAGTACTTCTGGCGATGATGCACTTGCTGTTATTCCTATATTTTCAGATTCTTGAAATATATTTAAATTTAAGGAATCTACATCTTCTACTAAAATAGCTTTTTTTGATCCATAATTTTTTGCTACTTCAACTAATCTTAGGGAATTTGATGAGTTACTTGCACCAATTACTAAAAAATAATCACATTGATTTGCTATCTTTTTAACCGCTTCTTGTCTATTTGTCGTAGCATAACAAATATCATTTTTTTTTGGTTCTATAACATTACTAAAATGTAATTTTATCTCTTTTATTATATCTTTAGTATCATCTACTGATAGCGTTGTCTGAGTAACATATGCAATCTCATCATTTTGGTTTAAAGGCAATTTTTTTACATCTTCAACTTTTTCTACTAAATGAATTTTTTTATCTGTTTGACCCATAGTTCCAATAACTTCAGGATGATTTCTATGACCAATTAAAATTACTGGCAGATTTTTTTTATCAAAATTTTCAACTTCTTTATGGATTTTGCTAACAAGTGGACACGTTGCATCATAATATACTAAATTTAAACTTAATGCTTCCTCTGGCACTGCTTTAGGAACACCATGTGCAGAAAAGATAACTGGCCTACTTCTATCTTCAATCTCATTTAATTCTTCTACAAAAATAGCTCCTTCTGACTTAAGATTTTCAACAACAAATTTATTATGCACTATTTCATGACGAACGTATACGGGCGCTCCATATTTTTTTAGAGCACCCTTCACCATTTCTATCGCCCTATCTACACCTGCACAAAATCCCCGAGGTCCTGCAAGAAATATATTAAGTTTTTTTGTCATCCAAATTTGTTACCATTAATTTTGGTTACTTAATAATACTATAGATTTTGAAAATCTTTTAATATTAAATTATTAATATTGTAAGTAGATTTTGGAATAACTAAATCTACTACTAGTTCTTTAGAACAGAGTTAAATTCGGTAATTGACTCTTCAATTAAAGCAGATTTTTTATCCTTACTGAGATTTTGAAGTAGAATATTTCTAGTAGCCTCTATTGCAACACTTGAAATATAACTTTTGATAGAATTATTAGTATCTCGAACTAATTGTTCAATTTTATTTTCTGCTAATATTTTTCTTTTTTCAATTTGATCAGTTAATTTAGTGGCGGATATATCTTTCAATTCAGCAATTCTTTTCTCAGATTCTAACTTTAGATTTTGTATTTCTTTCTCTACTTTAGATTCTCTCTCCTTAAGTTCATCCAAAGCCTTTTGAGCCTCGTTTTTTAAATTCTCAACTTCATCTATTTTATTTTTTATATCTTTTATTTGTGCATCTAAATTAGATGTAAGAATTTTTCGTACTGGATTAAAAATAGCTGCAATAAATAATATAAAAGATACCGTTACCCAAAATTGAGGATCAGAAAACATTAGTTAAAATTACCTTTATGTGTTTCAATAACTTTATTAAGTTCATTGTCTGACAATTCTATATCTGTAATTTTTCCAACAGTAAGTTTTGTAATATTAACTATTTCATTATTAATATTTTTCATTTGATCATCTTTACTTTTTAAAATTTCTTTTTCTGCATCAGAAACTTTTTTTTCTAAATCTTTATCAAGTGAAGAAAGTTGAGAAGAAACATTTTCTTGTAAAGCATTGATTGTTTCTTTAATTTTTTCATCTGTTTCTAGTTTAGCCTTATTGATCTGATCATTGATTTTTTTTTCAATTTCCATTGCCTGTTCTTGAAGCTCTTTTGCTGAAGATAAATTTTCATCTATTTTATTTTGTCTTTTTTCTAAAACTGTAGCTATTCTTGGAAGTGATACCCTCCATAAAAATACAAATAGAAAAGTAAAAAATACAGCTAACCAAAAGAGCTGTGAAACAAAAAACTCTGGATTTAATTGAGGCATTAATTGATTATTAAGTTCTATCCAAACAAAATAACTAACGCAATAACTAGCGCGAAAAGTGCAATCGCTTCAACTAATGCGAAACCTAACATTGTCATTGTAAAAACTTCACCTCTTGCTGCCGGATTTCTTCCAACTGCTTGGATAAAAGATGAGAAAATATTCCCAATTCCAATACCTGATCCAATAACACCGATAACGGCTAAACCCGCTCCGATTACTTTTGCTGCTTCAATTTCCATAAGTCCTCCTATTTTAAATTAATGTAAATGATAAGCATCGTTAATATATAAACACGTCAGTATTGCAAACACATATGCTTGCAAAAAAGCAATTAAAATTTCTAATCCTGTTAAAGCTACAATGAAAGCTAAAGGAAAAACTCCTGTAAAAAATGGCATGGAAACTACAAAGCCTGCAAATACTTTTAGTAGTGTATGACCAGCCAGCATGTTTGCAAATAATCTAACTGATAAACTTATAGGTCTTGATAAATAAGAAATTACCTCAATAGGAATAAGCAGTGGATGCATGTAAAACGGAACACCTGGTATGTAAAAGAAAGTAAAAAATTTAATGCCATGGTTAATAAATCCAAGAATAGTTACACCAATAAATACAACTGCTGCTAATGCAAATGTAACAATAATATGACTCGTGAAAGTAAATTGGTATGGTATCATTCCAACCATATTGCCAATTAGTACAAACATGAATAATGAGAAAACAAATGGGAAGTATCTTTTTCCATTATCTCCAACTGTATCAGAGAGAAGCTGAGCTATAAAATTATACATCAATTCTGAAATAAGCTGCATTCTAGAAGGGATGATTGATCTTGTATTCACTGTTAAAGTTAAAAAAAGAGTAATTACCAAAACAGTAATTAGCATAGCAAAAGATGAATTTGTAAATGAAATATTATAGCCAGCAAGTTCAATATTAGATATTGGATCTATTTCGAACTGTTTTAGTGGACTGTCTTTTGCGGCCATAATAGTTATTGAATATTGAAATTACCTTTGCTTTTCAATGCGACGCATTACACGATAAACGTTCAAAAATCCAGCTAATGCGCCAAATATGAAGAAAATAATTAAGCCTATTGGTTTAGTATTAAAGTAATTATCCACAATAAGCCCAATTCCAACTCCAACAACTAGTGCAGCTATAATTTCTGTACTAATTTTGAAACCAAATCCAGCACCACTTTCTTTTTTTTTAATATTAGGTTCTTTATTTTGATTATCTAAATTATCAATTTTTTTACCTAATTCTTCTAAATTTTTATTTTTATAATTCATTTGTAGTATCTTGCTCTTTTATCTCGATTGCTTTTTCAAGATCAACGGAAACTAATTGTGATACACCTTTCTCAGGCATGGTAACACCAAATAATCTATTTACTCTTGCCATTGTCATTCTATGATGAGTTATAACTAAGAATTTTGTTGAAGAAGTTTTAGCAATTTCTTCTACTAATGAACAAAATCTATCAACATTAGTATCATCTAATGGAGCATCAACCTCATCGAGTACACAAATTGGAGCTGGGTTTGATAAAAATACAGCAAATAATAATGATAAGGCTGTAAGAGCTTGTTCACCACCAGAAAGTAAATTTAGATTTTGTAATTTTTTTCCAGGAGGACTAGCAAATATTTCTAATCCAGCCTGAAGAGGATCTGATTCATCTGTAAATTTAAGATAAGCCTTGCCACCACCAAACAACCTAGTAAATAATTTTTGAAAATTTTCATTAACTATTCCATATGCAGCAAGTAAACGTTGTCTACCTTCTGTATTAAGTGAATCAATTGCTTCTCTCAGTTTTGCAATTGCACTTAAAAGGTCACTTTGATCTTTCTTTATTGTATTTACTTTTTCTTCTAAATCTTTGGATTCTTGTTCTGCAAGAAGATTAACACCACCTAAACGTTCTTGTTCAGCAATTAGTCTTTCTAATTTTTTTTCTAAATCATCAGTCTCACCCAAAATTTTATTTGGATCTATTTCTCCAATATTGTAAAGCTCTTCTAGTTCTATACTTAATCTTTCTTTTACCTGAGTTGATAATAACTTTATTGCTTCATTAATTGTATTAATTTGACCTTCAGTTCTGATTCTCTCTTCTCGTAGTTCATTTAATTTAATTTCTTCTAATTTTAATTTCTTATTGATTTCATTAGAATTTAGTTCAGTTTGACGAAGCTGCTCAGCTATTTGCTCATAAGAAGTCTTATTTTCATCAATCAGCTTTTGTATTTTTAATTTTTCACTTGATACATCTTCAGGAACAGATTGGAGATTAGATAATTCACTAATTAGTGTATTTTGCCTTGAATTTAACTCCTCTATTCTTTGATTTGCTTTTGAAGAAATATCATTCCATTGTTTTTCTTCAGCACTTAATTGCTTTATTCTTCTATTTTTTAATTGCTCTAATATGGCTTTAGTAGAATTATTTTGTTTACCTTTGGATACATAGCCATCCCATCTCCAAATTTCTCCTAGTTTGCTGACTAATATTTGTCCTGGCTTTAAGGTTTTTTGAATTTCTAAAATATTTTCCTTATTTTCTATTAATCCAACAAATTCTAATTTCTTTTTCAAATTATCCGGTGCTTTGATTAGAGAAGAAAATTTTGTAATTTCTGAGTTAAAGGAAGAATCTTCCACATCTAACTTTCTCCAAAAAATGCTTTGTTCTTCATCAATAGATGCAATTAACTCATCTGAAAAAACTGCAGCAATTGCTTGTTCAAGACCATCTTCAAAATCTAGATAATCAATTATTGGGTTATTATTTTTTTTATTAGAAACATTTTCATTATTTTGATCATCATCATTTTGAATAAAAAGATCACCTTGTTGTTTTAAAAGTATTGATTTTTCTTCTTGTACTCTTTCAAGATTTTGTTTTGCATCTTCAAATAAAAATTTTTCTCTATCAATGTCATTTTTAATTTGTTCTATACGGACTTTTGTTTCGTCTACTGCAAGATTCGCTCTTTCAATTTCTTTTTCTTGGTTTTCTAAACTAATAGAATATTTTTGCAGTTCAGCTGCAACCTTACTTTCTTGGAGTCTAAGGTTTGGAAGGCTTTCTTGAACTTTTTCAAATTCGACATTTATTTGTGCAACAACTTGTGTTTGGTCATTTACAATATTTGTTTCAGATCGAATTTTTTCATTAGCATTTTTTAATTTATCTTTTTCATCAATCCATTTTTTATAAAATAATCTAGCTCTTGCTTTTGTAATATCTTTTTGAATGTACTTATATCTTTCAGCTTGTTTTGATTGTTTCTTTAATATTGTAAGTTGTTCATCTTGTGCTTTCAATACGTCCTTTACACGCTCTAAATTATTTTCAGTCGCATTTAATCGTAATTCAGCTTCGTGTCGTCTTGAATGTAGACCTGTAATTCCTGCAGCTTCTTCAAGCAACGTTCTTCTTTGCTCAGGCTTAGCGGCTATAATCGCACCAACTCTACCTTGACTAACCATTGATGTTGAACGAGCACCTGTTGCTGCATCAGCAAATAGCAATTGCACATCCTTTAATCGCACCTCCTTGCCATTAACTCTATATTCTGAGCCTTCACCTCGCCAAATTCTTCTAGTGACTTCAATAGTATCATTTTCATTGAAAATACTTGGTGCTTTTCTTGCTTTATTATCTAAATCTATAGTAACCTCGGCAATATCCCATGCCGGTCTATCATCTGTTCCATTAAAGATAACATCGTCTAATTCGCTTCCTCTCATTTGTTTTGGCGAAAGCTCACCCATAACGAATCTAAAAGCTTCAACGAGATTGGATTTACCACATCCATTTGGCCCCACAATACCTGTCAAACCATTTTCAATTAAAATTTCAGTTGGTTCAACAAAAGACTTAAAGCCTTTGACTTTAAGGGTCCTAAAATTAATCATCAACTATTGTGATAATATTTTATCGATGATTTGTCTAAACTCTTTTATGTTTTTATTCCCAGAATAAAGTACTCCATTAATAATGAATGAAGGGGTAGAACCTATTTTATATTCTCTCTGAGCTTCCATTACACCCTCAAGTAATTGATTCTCTAATTCAACATTACTTAAACATGCATCAAAGTCGTCTTGCTGCATACCGCCACTTTGCATTATTTTGTATAACTCAGATTTTGTTTTAGAATGATCTCTATTAACCCAATTATTTTGAAGTTTATAAAGCCCATTCATGTAATCGTATCTTACATCTTCTGGGACGCATCTTAAAATCATACTTCCAGCAAGAGCTGGATAATTAAATGGGAAATCTCGAAAAATAAACTTTACTGTACCAGTATCAATAAACTCTTTTTTTAATTCTTCTAGGGTATCATTATGAAAATCTGCACAGTGACTACAAGACATTGAAGCATATTCTATAATTGTGATTGGGGCATTGTCTTCCCCAATATAAAAATCATTATCTTTAACCTCTAGTATTGAGTTTTCAGCTGCTTTGGCATTAATAAAAAGTAGTGATAATATAATAGAAATAAATAAAATTTTAATTTTCATTATTTGTCCTCAGTTGTAATTTTATTACCTAAATTTAATAGTGATTTTTTTAAATCGGAATTTTGAAATTCTTTAACGTTTTGCTTAACAAATTCTATGTCATCTTTATCTATTTGTTTTTTTTTAGTTTGTTTCATATAAGTATATTTAGGTATGTAATTTTGATGAATTCTCAAGTCTATTATAGCTTTATAACCAAAATAAGTATTAATTTTTTCAATTATAGTATCCTTAAAGTGTTGAAATTCAATGGCTGCGGCTGGGGCAACACTCACATTTAGATAATTTTTATATACTGTTTCACCTACATCGTTTTCAAAATCACGTACCCTTGAAACATTTAACGGCTCTGAATATTCTTTAAAATAACTACCAGCAATTTCAGGCCATTTGGAGTTAATTATAAATTCTGTTCGATTATATTTAGAGGAAAATTTTCTATTAACCTTCCTCAGAGTATCGCCAATAGATTGTGGAACAAATGTTCTTTTTTGCTTTATATTTTTTTTGTCCATATGCATAAATAATTTATAGTACCTAAATATGAAAGCAATATGTTTAAACACGAAACACAAGTAATAAAGTTTTTGCTTCAATGGTATTCAGTGAATGCCAGAAATTTACCATGGCGGAAGAAAAATACTCTCAATTTACCTGATCCATACTTTGTATTTGTAAGTGAGTATATGCTCCAACAAACAACAGTAAATACCGTAAAAAATAAATTTAATGATTTTATTTTAAAATGGCCTTCACTAAATAAATTAGCGCAAACTTCAGAACCAAATATTTTAAAGTTCTGGTCAGGCCTTGGTTATTATTCAAGAGCAAGAAATTTATTAAGGTCTGCAAAAATAATTAATAAAAATTTTAAAAATAACATACCAAAAACTTACGACGAACTCATCCAACTTCCTGGTATTGGAGATTACACAGCAAAAGCAATTCTTGGAATAGGATTCAATCAAGCAGTTATGCCACTTGATGCTAATATTG
This sequence comes from uncultured Alphaproteobacteria bacterium, assembly GCA_902619055.1. The sequence continues at coordinate 2,721 of CACNCW010000007.1, read as the reverse complement.
AGAGAATTTTGGTTAGGTTATATGCTATCGATAAACCAATTAATAAAGTCAAAAATAAACTTAAAGATTTAGGAAAAAAATTCATCTCAGATAAATATTCTTCAAATTTAATTCAGTCTTTTATGGATTACGGATCAGAGATCTGTCTTCCAAGAAACCCTAAATGTAATATTTGTGGAATTAATAAATTTTGCCAATCATATAAAAAAAATTTACAGCAAAAAATTCCTTTAAAATTAAAAAAGAAAACTACTAAGCCTATAAAGTATACAAGAGCTTATGTAATTCTGAATGAAAAGAATGAAATCCTTGTGCGAAGTAGGCCAAATAAAGGAATGTTGGCTTCCATGCTTGAAGTACCAAATGATGTTTGGGTTAAAAATAAGAAATTATTAACCACTGATCAAGATATACAAAAAATAAAAACAAAATTACAATCTAAAGGCTCATTTGAATATTCATTTAGTCATTTTGATTTAGAAACAGAAATTTTTTATGGCAATGTTAAAAAAGCAAAATTATCAAAAAGTAATTGGATAAAGAAATCTTCTTATTCTAGCTCTAGAATGCCAACCGTGATGAAAAAAATAGTAGATATAGCAGTATAATTTATGCAAAGAATTTTTTTGCGTTCATAAAAATTTTATATCCATCCCCAAATTTTTTTAAGGGTTTACTTTGCCAATTGGGAATATGATAATTATAAAATGCTCTTTCAGGATGAGGCATCATTGCAAGAACATTCCCATTTTGATTTGTTAGCGCAGCGATATCATCTTTAGATCCATTCGGATTAAAAGGAAATTGACCTTTTGCTAATTTTTTACGATGATTAATGTATTGCAAACCAATAAGGTTATTAGCTTTGATACTTTTTAGTAGATTAATAGGTATCATAAATTGCCCTTCTTGATGGGCAACAGGCAAGTTCAGCGTACTAATATTTTTTAGCCATGGTGATTTATTATTACTTACTTTTACATCAACCCATCGACACTCATAGTTACCAGATTTATTTTCAATCAATGCTACTTCTGGATCTTTTTTATTTAAGCTTGGTACTAATCCAAGATTAATTAATATTTGGCATCCATTACAAATACCTATGATTAATTTATCTTTTAATGAAAAATCTATTAGTTGATCATATAAATTGGTCATAATTTTTTTCGCCATTGCATTTCCTGAACCTGTATCATCGCCATAAGAAAAACCACCAGGTATAGCGAATACTTGATAGTTATTAAGTTGTTTAGGATTTTGAATCAGATCATTAATATGAATAATTTTTCCTTTAAATCCTACTACTTCAAATGCATGTAGTGTTTCATTTTCACAATTAATACCATAACCTGACAGGACTAATACGTTCATAACCCTTTAATATTTTGTTTGTATGACTTAGCAAAATCTGAAATTTTACCTCTTATAATTTTTTTGTTATCTTTAAACTCAATTACATCTGAGCCCGTACATTTACCAATAATTGTATAATCAGAAGCTTTAAATATTTTTTTAAAATTGGGTAACTTATTTTTTTTAAGAGAAACAAGAATTCTACTTTGTGTTTCAGAAAATAAAAATTGGTCAACTGAGATTTTATTTTTTAGTTTTAAATCAAAAGTTAAACCTTTTTTTGAAGCAATTGCCATCTTTGTAACTGCAATTCCTATTCCACCCAAATCTATTCCAATTGCAGAATTTATAATTCCAAGTTTATTAGCTTTTTCAAAATTTCTATATGTGCGAAGTGCATCTTTGCTATTTACAACTGGATTTTTTGATTTTTTATAACCTATAATTTTGGAATAAACACTATCCTGTAATTCATTACGGGTATTTCCTAAAACTAAAAGTATATCACCATCATCTGGTGTTATTTTTGTTAAGTGTGAAATTTTATTTACCACTCCAATAGAAGAAATAAGCAAAGTTGGAGGTATTGAAATTTTTACTGATTTTCCAGTTTTATCAAAACCTTTAAAATCATTAAACATACTATCTTTTCCTGAAATAAATGGTGTTTGGTACGCAACTGCATAATGATAACAAGCTTTTGCCGCTTCTTTCAATTGATACAAGCGATCAGGTTCATCGGAGCTACACCAACAAAAGTTATCAAGAATTGCAATTTTTTTTGAGTTGGCACCACTTACAATTAAATTTTTATATGCTGTATCAATAGAGCACCCAGCCATATCATAAGGATTTGTTTCGGCGTACTGAGGATATGCGGCTTGAGAAAGAGCTATTGATTTTTCATCATCAAATAGAGGTTTAATAGCAGTAGCATTTCCAAAAACTCTGCCTTCGCCTTGTAATGGTTTTATAATGGAGGTTGCTTGTACTTCGTGATCATATTGCGTGGCTATAAATTCTTTTGATACAATATTTGGACTAGAGAGAAGTTTATGTAATTTATCTATTAAGGAACTTTTTTTAATTATTTTTTTCTTTTCTTTCTTAATTTTTGGAAAAGATGTTTTTAAATTTAATTTAGGATAACCTTCATGAAGAAATTCCATATCTAAATTGAGAATTTCAGTTTTATTATATTTTACTATGGCTTTTTCTTTTTTAATAAACTTACCAATTATTGTTGCTTCCACACCTCTTGCATTAAATCTCTTAATAACTTTTTTTACATTCTTCGGAGGTACTGCTAGGGTCATTCTTTCTTGTGATTCAGAAACCCAAATCTCCCAAGGATATAAACCATTA